>JASFVM010000006.1:0-23776 GCA_050049835.1 Gammaproteobacteria bacterium | reverse complement strand
CTGTTATTCATGAACCTGAAGGTGAAGGCATTAAATGCGTTGAACCTGAAGAAGTCATGCGCAGAGACCACATGAATTTCATCCTGCATCAGCGTGATAAAACCATGCACAAAGGCATCCGCACCTCAAAATACAGTTTTGCCGAATGCATCGATTGCCATGTGCAACCGGATGAGAATGGCAATATTGCCAGTGTCGATACTGAAGAGCACTTCTGCAACACCTGTCATGAGTATGCTGGTGTCAGCATTGACTGTTTTGAGTGTCATGCTGACAAGCCACAAAAATACATCAAGCGCGATGGTAACAATGCTGCATCACTGCAACAGGAACTGCACCAGATACTGTCTGCAAACAGCGAGGGAGGTGTGAAATGAGCGATTCAGTAAACCATTCAAGACGCAGCTTCCTCGAAAAATCTGCGGTTGTCGGTACCGTCACTATTGCACCCGGCATACTGCTGCATCAGGTTGCTCGCGCCAAACCGGATGACCAGGCTGTTTCTGATTCGGTACGCTGGGGCATGCTGATCAACACCAACAAATGTGAAAAAGGTTGTACAGACTGCATTGACGCCTGCAACTCCGAGCATGGTCTTGTCGGCAACGGCCGTCCGAAAACAGATACCCAGTACATTCGCAAAGTCACTCTACGTGACAGGCAGACAGGCCATGAGCTGTCACTACCCTTGATGTGTCAGCACTGCGAAACCGCACCCTGTGTTGATGTTTGCCCTACCGGTGCCTCATTCAAACGCAAGGACGGCATTGCGCTCGTCGACAAGCACATTTGTATCGGATGCCGTTATTGCATGATGGCCTGCCCTTACAAGGCCCGCTCGTTCGTACACGAGGAAGTAAATAACCAGACGCTCAGCGCACCGCGCGGCAAGGGCACTGTTGAATCATGCACGATGTGCGTACATCGCGTAGACAAGGACCAGATACCTGCATGCGTTGAAGCATGCAGCAAAGGCAAGCATGATGCCATGATGTTTGGTGACCTCAATGACCCGAACAGCAATATATCAAAAGAACTGGAAAAACATGGCGGCAAACAGATCCGCGCCGATCTGAAGCTGAATACTGGCGTCCGTTACCAGGGCATATAAGATTCACAGAGACGTTTCAAATGAAAAAGATTGAATATACTGCAATCGAAGGAAAAAGTCTGGCCTACTATGGCTTGCTTGGAGGCCTCGGCCTTGTAATGCTGATCGGCCTGCTTGCTGTCTGGCATATGGAACACGAGGGCCACTATGTAACCGGCATGACCAACCAGATTGTATGGGGCATGCCCCATGTGTTCGCCGTGTTTCTGATTGTTGCAGCATCCGGCGCCTTAAACGTGGCTTCGGTCGCATCCGTATTCAGAAAAGAGGAATACGAGCCGCTGGCCCGGCTTTCCGGTTTGCTAGCTATCGCCCTGCTCGCAGGCGGCCTGGTTGTTCTGCTGCTCGATCTTGGTCGTCCGGATCGACTGATCGTTGCCATGACCTACTACAACTTCAAATCGATCTTCGCGTGGAATATCTTTCTCTACACCGGATTCTTTGCCATCGTGGGCATCTATATCTGGTTCATGATGGACCACAACATGTACCGATATAAAAAGTCGGCCGGTCTGGCTGCCTTTGTCTGGCGTCTGATACTGACTACTGGTACCGGATCGATTTTCGGCTTCCTGGTTGCACGTTCGGCCTATGACGCTGCCTTGATGGCGCCTATGTTCATCATCATGTCTTTTTCTTTCGGCCTGGCCGTCTTCATCCTGGTTCTGATGGCTTCCTATCACTGGACCGGGCGTGAACTTGGCGATGGGATCCTGTCACGTTTGCGTAACCTGCTTGGCGTTTTTGTCGCTGCAGTCCTCTACTTCGTCGCCGTCTACCACCTGACCAACCTTTATATTACCGAGCACCATGGTGTTGAAAAATTCATCCTCATGGAAGGTGGCCAGTTCACCAAGGTCTTCTGGATTGGCCAGATCATTCTCGGCGGCCTGGTGCCACTGGCATTGATCTATGCACCGGGCGTCAGAAACTCTCGAAAAACACTGACAGTCATCTGCGCGCTGATCATCATCGGCGGTCTGAGCACAATGTATACCGTCATTATCGGTGGTCAGGCCTATCCACTCGAAATATTCCCGGGTTATGAGGTCAGCAGCACCTTCTTTGATGGCGTAATCAATGACTACACGCCTTCCGTCTACGAAATCGCTCTTGGCGTTGGCGGTGTTGCTGTTTCGCTTGTGATCGTAGCCTTCGTACTCAAGGTACTGCCTTTCCTGCCAAACAGCCTGGCTGACAGCAAATAGCAGATTTCCCGGCCGTATCAGAACAGGTACGGCAAAATCGGCCATTGACTGGTGATAATGTAATCAGCTGAACTCGGATTAAATAACTGAGTCCACAATCATCATGTCCAGACTTTTCATATCTGCTGCGCGCAAGTCATCCGGCAAAACCTCGATCACAATAGGATTATGCGCTGCCCTGCATTCTCGTGGCCTGAAAGTCCAGCCGTTCAAAAAGGGACCTGACTATATTGATCCTCACTGGCTGGCCAGGGCCGCCGGTCGAGCCTGCTATAATCTCGACTTCTACACAATGGAGCATGATGAGATTGTAGCTCTGTTCCAGAAACACGACTCAGCTGCCGATATCTCGATTATTGAAGGCAACAAGGGCCTCTATGACGGACTGGACCTCGAAGGCAGCAACAGCAATGCTGCCCTTGCCAAACTACTGGATATACCTGTAGTACTGGTTCTGGATGCGCGCGGCATGACACGCGGCATAGCCCCCCTGATTCTCGGCTACCAGGCCTTTGATAAAGACATCAACATCAAGGGCGTTATCCTGAATAACCTGGGAGGCTACAGGCACGAGGAAAAACTGCGCAAGGTCATTGAACACTACACTGATGTCCACGTCATAGGCGCCGTTCACCATAGCCCCGAGCTTGATATTGAAGAACGCCATCTGGGACTTGTTCCAAGCCATGAAGATGCGTCGTGCACACGTAAAATCAAGGCGCTGCAACAGGCTGTTGAAGAACAGGTCGACCTTGAAGCATTACAGAAAATCACGGCAGACCATACTCCGACAAGCAATAGCGTGATTAGCGCGCGCACTGCTGACAGACAGGCTGATGTAAAAATTGGTATCGTCGAAAATGCCGCATTTGGTTTCTATTACCCGGACGATATCGATGCTTTCGAATCAGCAGGTGCCAGGCTGGTTCCTGTAGATAATATTGCCGACGATGAATTACCCGATCTCGACGGTCTGTTCATCGGCGGCGGATTCCCTGAAACCCATATGCGCGCTCTTCAGAGCAACGAAAACTTTCGGCGGCAACTGGCTCATGCAATTGATAATGGTTTGCCCGTTTACGCCGAATGCGGCGGTCTGATGTACCTTGCCCGGTCAATCACGTGGCATGATCAAAAATACAACATGGTCGGCACAATACCCGCTGATATCGTAATGGAACCCCGACCGCAAGGACGGGGTTACGTAAAACTACGTGAAACCACACAGGGAATATGGCCATCCAGGAGTGAGCGTGCCATCGCAGCACATGAATTCCACTATTCTCGATTTATAAACTTGCCTAAAGATGCTAGATTTGCATTTCAGGTTTTACGGGGTACCGGTATTGACGGTAAGCATGATGGCTACATCCGCAACAATATGCTTGCCTGCTACACGCATCAACGTAATACCAGAAATAACAACTGGGTTGTGCGTTTTGTTGAATTCGTGCGCAAGTGTAAATCCGAAAGCAAAAATACATCATTATGATTACAGTAACTGAACAAGCTGCCAAACAAATAAAATTATCCGCCAAGCAGGGCAAAGCCGAGGGCATGCCACTACGTATTGCCGCTACCAGGAACGAGGATGACAGCATTCACTATGGCATGGGCTTTGATGATAGCAAGGAAGATGATATTTCAATCACATCGAGAGATGTTGAGATTATCGTCTCCCCTGTCAGCGCTGAACTGCTGAAAGACACCGTGCTTGATTTCGTTGAACTTGAGCCCGGCAAGCAGCAGTTCATTTTCATGAATCCCAATGACCCCACCTATACGCCTCCCCAGGATAACTGAATGACAGGATTTACACATGCGGCATTTTGTGGTCACGTAATCTGAACATCAACGCCCTCAACGTGTACAATTTCGACACAAACTGGAGTATCGATTCACTAAAAACGCTGTACACCATCAGCAATACCATTAATGCCGCGCGCACACGCCATGAACTATTATCCGATTTCATCGATGTCTTCAGCAGGAACATAGGCATCAATGCCAGCCTGGTACGTTTGCTCACAGATGATGGCTGGATGGAAATCGCCGCGAGCTATGGTATTAACAAAAACCGGCTGAATAAATACCAGAAAACCCCTATTGACGGCTCCATGTTCAGCCGTTCGAATGTGGTTGTTGGTACCAGTAATGAACCCTTTTTGCGTGACATAGTCAACGATGATCCGTTGATGATTTACGCCGTACCTGTACGCTATCATGTCCGCACACTGGGCGTGATCAACCTGTTTGCGAGCAGCAATGAAAAGATACCTGACGAAACACACAAACTCTGGATAACAGCAGGTGATCATCTCGGCCAGGCACTTGACAAGTTCATTGAAGAGTCAGAACAGAAACAGCAGCTGATCCAGAACGAAAGAAATATCATTGCCAACGAGTTACATGATTCGCTGGCACAGACGCTCGCTTCACTGCGCTTCCAGGTGCGTGTACTGGACCAGGCCCTGCAGCCAACAGGCGAATTTTCGACAATAAACAGTATTGAGCAGGTCGAACATGGCCTTGATGAAGCCTACACTGACCTGCGTGAACTTATTGCTCATTGCCGAATTCCGGTAGAAAAACAGGGGCTCGTTCCATCGATTAAGCGCGTTGTCGAAAAATTCAGGGAAGAGACCAACATCCATATACTGTTACAATGCGAATGCCAGAATCCGGACATTCCGGCAAACATGGAAATGAATGTTTACAGGATCGTACAGGAGTCACTTACCAATATACGCAAACACGCCGATGCACATATCGTACGTGTATTGCTGCAATGCGATAGCACAGGTAATTACCTGGTACTGATCGAGAACGACGGCAAGGGATTTGATAAACAGGCCATACAGAGTGAAGCAGGAAAGCACCTGGGTCTGACGATCATGAAAGAAAGAGCCAAGTATCTGGGTGGTAAACTGAAAATAGACAGCGAACCAGAGGAAGGTACACGCGTCGAGCTTCGCTTTAAATATGTTCCAGAGCAGAATATTAACGAAAACTTCTCATTATACTGAGCCGGGTAATCTATGCGCGTATTAATAATTGACGATCACGCACTGTTTCGCGTTGGTTTACAGGGGCTGCTCGAACAGCGAGGAATTGAAGTCGCCGGTGCCGTCGCATCCGGCATAGAAGGTATCCAGCGCGTTGGGGAACTAAAGCCTGACATCGTATTGCTGGACTTGCGCATGCCGGATATGGGCGGACTGGAAGTGCTGCAGAAGCTCCGTGAACAGGAATCCGCCATTCCGGTCGTCATGCTTACCACCAGTAATGACGAGGCCGACCTGATCAAATCACTGCGTTCAGGGGCACAGGGTTATCTGCTCAAGGACATGGAACCCGATGAGCTTGTGGGCGCGCTGCGCGATATTGAAAACGGCAAAAACGTTGTTGCCCAGGACCTCACAGACGCACTTGCCCGCATGGTGCAGGGTGAAGCCAGCGTAGCTGATGAAGAAGGACCTTTCTCTGAATTAACTCCGCGCGAAATGGAAATTCTCTGTCTGCTTGCAGAGGGCCAGAGCAACAAACTGATTGCACGAAACCTCGGAATATCAGATGGCACCGTCAAGCTGCATGTAAAGGCCATTCTGCGCAAACTCGGCATCCATTCCAGAGTTGAAGCGGCCGTTATTGCAGTAGAACAGGGCCTTCGTAAAAACAAACAAAGCTCGTAACGATGAAAACATTCAAACAAATTGTCGAAGAAGCAAGGCAGGAAGTTAACGAACTGTTCCCCTGGGACGTGGAACAGCGTATGAAGGAAAGCGAAGATCTTTTATTGCTCGACATTCGCGAGGAATGTGAATATGCCGCATATCACGTGGAAAATTCAATGCTTATCCCCAGAGGCATACTCGAGACCGCCTGCGAGGAGGAATACGAGGATTCGGTGCCCGAGTTGATCAATTCAAGAGAGCGGGAAATCATTGTGATATGCCGCTCCGGTAATCGCAGCGTGCTTGCCGCCCAGACCATGCAATGGCTGGGTTATAAAAACGTTACCTCGATGCAAACCGGGTTGCGCGGCTGGAACGATTATGAACTGCCACTGATCAACCGCTACAGGGAAACCGTAGATCCGGACACAGTAGACGAACTGCTGAACGCCGGCTTCTGCTCTACGCTGATGCACCCGGATCGGCGCACACTTCAATCGTAACGTTTGTGATCCTTGCGCCTGCGACCGGCTTTTTGAGAAACGACCCCCTTGATCTGCTCCAGGTCGGGAATCTCGACGGTATCGTATAAATCATTCAGCGGTTGCAGGTAGTAACGCTGCTCCTGGATACGCAGCTGCCGGAAAATATATTCATCGTTGTGCATCGCTATCACATAGCTGCCATCCTTGATCGCGCCGGCGGGGTCGATCACTATAATTGCGCCTTCTTCAAATTCGGGTAACATGCTGTCGCCCAGGACGCGCAAGGCGTAAGGCTCGCTTTCAGCGCACCCGGAACTGCAAAAACTCATCATAACCTCCTGATTTTCAGGGGATAATTATACATTGACACAACGCGAAACTGTAGCCGCAGAGTATACGATTCGAATATTGTATGCGAAAATGCACATTGATAAACATTACGATTCGCCAGTTATATTCTATTCCATGACAAATAAAATCAAACGCGACAGGCTTGTTTCCCTCACCTACACCATTACTGATGAAAACAACGAGATACTTGAGCGCATTGATATGCCCGTTAGTTACATTCATGGCCGTGACAGCCAGGTAATCGAAAAAATAGAACAGGCGCTCGAAGGCTGCGAACAGGGTGATGAAATCAGCGTTGAACTCAGTCCTGAAGAGGGCTTTGGCGAACATCAGCAGGAACTCACGTTTACCGATAACATTGAGAATGTGCCCAATGAATTCAGACACATAGGCGCTGAAGTCGAGTTCCGGAACGACAAGGGCGAGTCCAGGATGTTTCGTGTTTGCAGAATAGAAGACGGCAAACTCACGGTGGACGGCAACCATCCATTTGCCGGCAAAGTTGTCACCTATAACGTCAAGATAAACGAAGTGCGGGACGCAACCCCGGACGAAATTGCCATTGGCGTTGCCCGGACGCCTTCCCTCCACTGAGTACACGGCACACGCCAAAACCACGAATTTCCTGATCTGGATCAAACATATAAGCGCTTTTTTATAGCGTCATAAGCCCCTTTTTACTGAAAAAATACGGCATATAGGGTATCCTTCGCCCTCCATAATTTGTCTCGGACTCAGGTATTAATGTCGCCGGTACCCGATTTTACAGAATCTGAACAATGGACTGTTGAGACCACGCTCAGAGCGCGCTGGCCCGACGACACCCCGGAGTCCCAGCTGGCAGATATTGAAATCAAGATGTTTCCTAGTGACTGCGAGCTGACTGCATGCCCCGCCATGTTCAGGGAGCATAACAAAACCAGCTTTGTCATTATCAAAGTTGTCGAAAAGACCTGCCGCAGCCAGTTTTGCTACCGCGGTTTTCAACAGTACGGCAAGGGAAAACCTGAGTACGATGATACAACAGATGGCGATGTGACCATGCTGCAGGTGCATGCAGACAAGGAAGCAAAAGACCGGGAAGAGTCAGCGTAACAACACACAGAATTCAAAAACAGATAACTAATAATCCAGAGGAAATCCAATGAGCAAAAAAAACGCGTTTTATGCACAGTCTGGTGGCGTAACAGCAGTTATTAATGCATCTGCATGCGGTGTCATCGAAACGGCACGCAAGCACAAGGACAAGATCGGCAAAGTCTATGCCGGTCGTAATGGCATCATCGGCGCCCTGACTGAAGACCTGATTGATACCACTAAAGAATCAAAATCAGCGATTGCTGCACTCCGTCACACTCCATCCGGTGCCTTTGGCTCCTGCCGCTTCAAACTGAAAAGCCTGGAAGATAACAAGCGTGAATATGAGCGTCTGATCGAAGTCTTCAAGGCCCATAATATCGGTTATTTCTTCTATAACGGTGGTGGTGATTCTGCTGACACCTGCCTCAAGGTCTCCCAGATCGGTGACACCATGGGCTACCCGATCACTGCAGTGCATGTTCCGAAAACTGTAGATAACGATCTGCCTATTACTGACAACTGCCCCGGTTTTGGCTCTGTAGCCAAATACATCGCCATTTCAACCATGGAAGCCAGCTTCGATGTCGCATCGATGTGCGCAACATCAACCAAGGTATTCGTTGTTGAAGTCATGGGACGTCATGCGGGCTGGATTGCTGCCGCGGGCGCAATGGCATCAACAAAAGACCATGAAATTCCAATCGTTGTGCTGTTCCCTGAAGTCGAGTTCAACAAGGACGAGTTCCTCAGCGCCGTTGATGAAAAAGTGAAGAAATTCGGCTACTGCTCTGTCGTTGTTTCCGAGGGTGTGCACTGGCCTGACGGCAAGTTCCTGGCAGAAACCGGCCTGAAAGATGCTTTCGGTCACAGCCAGCTCGGTGGAGCCGCACCGGTTGTTGCCAACATGATTCAGGACGGTCTTGGCTACAAGTATCACTGGGCCGTGGCTGACTACCTGCAGCGTGCAGCACGCCACATCGCTTCCAAATCAGACGTCGATCAGGCGTATGCTACCGGCAAGGCTGCTGTCGAATTTGCAATCAAGGGCCACAACTCGGTCATGCCTGCCATCAAACGTACCAGCAACAAGCCTTATCGCTGGAAAATCGAAATGGCGCCACTCAGTAAAGTTGCTAACGTTGAAAAGATGATGCCCGCCAGTTTCATCTCCAAAGACGGTTTTGGCATCACCAAGAAGTGTCGTGAATACCTGGAGCCATTAATCAAGGGTGAAGACTATCCTCCCTATAAAAATGGCATGCCAAGGTATGTCACTTTGAAGAAGGTAGCGGTTTCGAAAAAACTGGACACCTTCGAACTGTAACTACATGGAACAGCAATGACACTGGAAAAAGCACGCAAATTGATTGCCATGCATGTGGATCCAGGCAGCGGCTACAACCGCGATGCCGCCCGTATGGTGCCTGGAGAACCAGTGCGTGACTATGGCCTGGAGCAGAAACGGCAGATCAAACCAGGCGCACATTTTGAAAGCGCTTTCAAATAGTTACTGTAAGCTACTGAAATTAAAATAATACTATCTGGAGAAAAAACATGAGAGTGATTCTATTAGGGGGCCCCGGAGCTGGTAAAGGCACCCAGGCGGGTTACATCACGCAAAAATACAACATCCCGCAAATTTCTACCGGTGACATGCTGCGTGCTCACGTAAAAGCCGGTACCGAACTCGGCAAAGCTGCCAAGAAGATCATGGATGACGGTGGTCTGGTCTCTGATGACATCATCATGGGCATGATCAAGGAGCGTATCAAGGAAGATGACTGCAAGAACGGCTACCTGTTCGACGGTTTCCCACGCACCATCCCGCAGGCAGATGCACTGAAAGAAGGCGGAATACCGGTCGACGCCGTTGTTGAAATCGATGTCGATGACGACGAGATCATCAAACGCATGTCCGGGCGCCGTGTTCACCTTGCGTCAGGCCGCACCTACCATGTTGTTTTCAATCCACCCAAGGTTGAAGGCAAGGATGATGTAACCGGTGAAGACCTGATTCAGCGTGATGACGACAAGGAAGATACGGTTCGCAAACGCCTCGAGGTCTATCATGAGCAGACAGAGCCATTAATCGAGTATTACTCGACATGGTCTGCTTCCGGCGAAGAGGGTGCGCCCGCCTATCACAAGATTGCCGGAATCGGCAGTGTTGAAGATATCCGCGACAAGATATTTGCCGCACTGGGATAAACAACACAAGAGCCCGTCATCACAGTTGATGCCGGGCTTTTTTATAACAATCTAGAAAACAATCAGAGGATACTCACTATGTCTACCGAATTGATCTTCGCACTGTTGTGCGGTCTTGCCGGGGTTGGTTATGGCGTGTTCTCCATTTTCAGCGTGCTCTCGAAAAGCCGGGGCGATGATGAAATGGTACGCATCCAGAACGCCATACAGGAAGGTGCGAGCGCGTACCTGAAGCGCCAGTACACGGCCATTGCCATTGTCGGCGTTATTGTGTACTTCGTTATCATGTTTGCACTGAACACAACGACAGCGATGGGCTTCGCCATCGGTGCCATTTTTTCCGGTCTGGCAGGCTTCATCGGCATGCACATCTCGGTGCGTTCAAATGCACGGACAGCGGAAGCTGCCAAGCAGGGCATCAACCCGGCACTGACCATCGCTTTTCGAGGTGGCGCCATCACCGGCCTGCTCGTTGTTGGTCTTGGCCTGATTGGGGTCGCCGGCTACTACGTTATCCTCAGCAACATGGGCATGTCGATCAGGGATATCCTTCACGCCCTCGTCGGTCTGGCATTCGGCGGCTCGCTGATTTCCATCTTTGCAAGACTGGGTGGTGGCATTTTCACCAAGGGTGCGGATGTAGGTGCTGATATCGTGGGCAAGGTCGAAGCCGGTATTCCGGAAGACGATCCACGCAACCCTGCTGTCATTGCAGACAACGTCGGAGATAATGTCGGCGACTGCGCAGGCATGGCTGCTGACCTGTTCGAAACCTATGCCGTGACCATCATCGCCACCATGCTTCTCGGCGGTCTGCTACTGGGTGATGTCGGCGAGCTGGCTATCGCCTACCCGCTGGTGCTGGGTGGCATCTCTATCCTGTCATCTATTGTCGGCACTTTCTTCGTAAAAGCAACCGAAGGCGGCAAGATCATGACAGCACTGTACAAGGGCGCCGTGGTATCTGCTGTACTCTCCGCCATTGCCTTCTACTTTGTTACCGACCGTATGATGTTCGGCATCGGCAACTACTCCACTATGGCACTGTATGGTTCCGCCCTGATAGGCCTGGCATTGACTGTCGCCATGGTAGCCATAACCGAGTATTACACCGCGACCGAATTCAGCCCGGTCAGACACATAGCCCAGGCATCGACCACGGGTGACGGCACTAACGTGATAGCCGGTCTTGGTGTCTCCATGAGATCAACTGCGCTACCGGTGCTGGCCGTCTGCCTTTCAATCTGGGGCGCCCATTATCTTGCCGGCTTATATGGTATCGCAATCGCCGCAACCTCCATGCTGTCGATGACGGGTATCATCGTGGCACTCGATGCCTATGGTCCGATTACCGACAATGCTGGCGGTATCGCCGAGATGGCCGATTTACCGGAAGACGTCCGTAAAACGACAGATGCCCTCGATGCAGTAGGCAATACCACCAAAGCGGTAACCAAGGGTTATGCGATTGGTTCTGCCGGCCTGGCAACGCTGGTGCTGTTTGCAGACTACACCAACTCTCTGAGAGAGGCCGGTATTACCGTCAACTTCAGTCTGTCGGATCACATGGTCATCATCGGCCTGTTCATCGGCGGCCTGGTGCCTTACCTGTTCGGTGCGCTGGCAATGGAGGCCGTAGGTCGTGCTGCGGGCGGTATCGTTAATGAAGTCCGCCGCCAGTTCAAGGAAATGCCGGGCATCATGGACAAAACCCAGAAGCCTGACTACTCCCGTGCTGTGGACATGCTGACCAGGGCGGCGATCAAGGAGATGATTATCCCCTCACTGCTGCCGATCGCGGTGCCGATTGTTGTCGGCGTCGTACTCGGCCCTCAGGCGCTGGGTGGTATGCTGATCGGCACCATCGTTACCGGACTGTTCGTCGCCATTTCCATGACCACCGGCGGCGGCGCGTGGGACAATGCCAAGAAATATATCGAGGACGGCAATTACGGCGGTAAGGGCTCAGACGCGCACAAGGCCGCTGTTACCGGCGATACCGTCGGCGACCCCTACAAGGACACCGCAGGCCCTGCAATCAATCCGTTGATCAAGATCATCAACATCGTCGCATTGCTTATGGTTCCGTTGCTGTAACAGCAGGGACGAGTGGCAAGGGGCGAGGGAATTGTGGCGAAATCCAATCGCCACTGACTCTTCCCTGCCACTCGTCGAGGCAACTCGCCACTGTAAAAAAGCCGGTATTTCCGGCTTTTTTATTCTTCAAAACCGGTTCTCGCCCGGTCGCAACCATGGTGAACAAATCATCCGGATTTGCTTTATTTTTTGATCTGTATCATTGTATACAGCTGCCGAAAACCCCACTGTATTCATGATAATAATAATTGTATCTTCATTGAAAACCATCGAGATGAGGCAATAAATATGGGTAACGATTCCACTACTGAAATTAACAGTCATTTCCCTTTGGGCGCGGAACTTGAGGCCGATGAAATAAAAGCACTGGCCAATGTTATCAGTACGATGCGCTTGAACGGAAATGATATCCTGATCAAGGAAGGCACAATCGATGATGCCTTGCATATCGTTATCAATGGACGCCTGGCTGCAACCAGAAATACAGGTGGAGATGAATATGTAACCCTGCACGTTCTTCATGGTGGTGACATAGCCGGCGCCATGGGCTTCATTGACGGTACCGAGCACAGCGCCACTCTCAGGGCCCTGTGTGATACCGAGGTCTATACACTGGAACGTTCGGCTTTCGAATCACTGCTTGAAAGTCACCCTGCCCTTGTCTACAAAGTCATGCGCTCCATCATTCGATCGGTACATTCGACATTGATGCGCATGAACAGGCAGTTCGTGGAAATGAACAACTATATAATGAAAGAGCATGGCAGATACTGAACTGTTACTGTTACCGTTCACATAACACAAAACAGAAACCTTACAGATACACTCATATGCAATCACAAGACAAATACAAGCAAAAGTTGCTGGATCTCAGAGACGAATACAACAAAAAGATCGGCGCTATTGATGCTGATGTCCATCATAAAAACGAACCCGTTGAAAAGGATTTTGCCGAGCAGGCCACGCAACGCGAGAATGATGATGTACTGAATGCCCTCAATGAAGATGCAAAAATAATCGTTGGCCAGATAAACAGCGCACTGCACAGGATCGAATCCGGCGAGTACGGCATTTGCACCGAATGCGGCGCTGAAATTTCCGAAGGACGTCTTGATATCGTGCCCTACGCTGCACTTTGTATCAAGTGCGCCGAAAAGTCCGATTAAACCTGTAATTTATACAGGCATTAATAATAAATAATCATTGAGAAAAAAACGTTTTTCAAATGAATCCGCATTCCAGGGTAATCGTTGCAATCCTGCTTTACGGCTGGTCACTGCTCGCAGCAAATGCCATTGCCGCTCCGGGTAACCGTACCGGCGCATGGCAGGTATCCCTGATACCAAGCTTCACCAATTCACAATCGATTCAGTCTGCTAGCGGCGCACAAGCAGATATCAACGAGCATTCCGGTTTCGGTATCGGTATTGGTTATAACTACAGCGATCACCTTGAAATCGATCTGGATTTTGGCAGCGGCAATGCAAATTATTCCGGCACCCGCGTACTTGACGATGGCAACAACACACAAGAACAATACACCGGTTCTTTTTACACCAGCCATATGAATCTCGGCCTGACCTATAACTTCATGGCGGCGCGGCTCACACCCTTCATAAAGGGCAATATTGGACTGACCTATATTGATTCTGGTATTCCGACAGGCGATATTGCAAGCGGATGCTGGTGGGACTGGTGGGGCTATTATTATTGCGGAACTTATGCATTTACATACACCACCACAGACTTGAGTTATGGTGCTGACCTCGGCTTGCGCTTTGATATCAGCAATAAGATTTTCATCAAGGGATCCATCGGCAAAACCTATATAGACTTGAACAATACCGAAACACCCGATTTCACCCAGTACAAATTTATTGTCGGCTTCAGTTTCAGGTAAACAGAAACAAACACCGCTTCATATGGTCATAGTTTATGAGCTAATAACGGATGACTGACCATGTGGCATAGAACTTTCCTGGCAACATCACTGTTGCTGATTTCACTTAATATCAATGCTGCCGACAGCAAAACAGAAATTGCCACCTTCGCCGGCGGCTGTTTCTGGTGTATGGAACCACCGTTCGACAAGCTTGATGGCGTCATTTCCACCACTTCCGGCTACACCGGCGGCCACCAGGCCAATCCGACATATAAACAGGTATCAGCGGGCAATACCGGCCATACTGAAGCCATCCAGATCGAATATGATCCGGCTGTAATCAGTTACGAAAAACTGCTCTCTGTATTCTGGAAGAACATAGACCCGACAACAGCTGATCGCCAGTTCTGTGACCACGGCAGCCAGTACCGTTCAGGCATCTTTTACCATGACGAAAGCCAGAAGAACGCGGCAGAGAGCTCTCTGCAGAAATTAGAGCATACAAAACCTTTCGACGATCCCATCGTAACTGAAATAACCGCAGCAACAGTCTTTTATCCCGCAGAAGAGTACCATCAGGATTACTACCGCAAGAACCCTTTGCGTTACAAGTACTATCGCTATGCATGTGGACGCGACCAGAGACTGGAAAAGCTGTGGGACGCACCTGCTGCAGACTAGTGTCGGCTGCGGCAAAACGTTCTATACCATGCCTTGAACCGGCATGATTTCTGGACCAGCCCGCGCCTGACACTGTCGTGCTGCACAAACCCGCTGGATACGGAACGCTGCACCTTCAACCTCGCCCGCTCAGGTTATGCCAAATGCATTGTTTGGGCTACGAAAATCCCCTGCTTTAATGTAGAATATCGCACACATTTTCAAGCATAGATGGCTTAAATGATTGAATTCTAATCATTTTCCTGCAAATACCGCTCATCTACGACATAAACAGATTTTTAATACAGTGCTGGTATAACCGCCAGCATGAGTTACCCGGGAGATTTTAAATGATTAAACCTCATGGTTCTGACGAACTGAATCCACTATTCGTATACGATTCAGCTGAAAATGAAGCCCTGCATCATGAAGCCGAGACCCTGCCCTCAATTGTTGTCAGTTCGGCGACTGCTGCCAATGCGGTCATGCTGGGCGGCGGTTATTTCAATCCGCTGACCGGTTACATGAGCAAGGCCGATGCCCTGTCAGTGGCGAACGACATGAAAACCAGTTCCGGCCTGTTCTGGCCAACGCCGGTGCTGAACCTGGTTGAAAATGCCGGCGATATCAAGGCCGGCGACCGTATCGCATTGCGCGACCCCAATGTCGAAGAAAATCCGATACTGGCGGTAATGGACGTCGAAGCCGTGGAAGAATTTACTGATGACGAAATGGCGCTGATGACCGAGAAGATATATCGTCCGAACAAGGATGAGGCTCATCCAGGTGTTGAAGCTTTCAATTCACAGGGAAAAGTCTGCATTTCCGGCCCTGTCAAGGTGCTGAACTTCTCCTACTTCCAGACAGAGTTTCCGGATACGTTCCGCACTGCAGTGGAAATTCGTAACGAAATCGCTGAACGCGGCTGGAAAAAGATCGTTGCATTCCAGACCCGTAATCCGATGCATCTGGCCCACGAAGAACTCTGCCACATGGCAATGGACAGGCTGGGTTGCGACGGCCTCGTCATCCACATGCTGCTGGGCAAACTGAAGCCGGGCGATATCCCTGCCCCTGTTCGCGATGCTGCTATCCGCAAGATGGTGGAACTGTACTTCCCGCCAAACAGCGCCATGGTAACCGGTTATGGTTTCGACATGCTCTATGCCGGCCCCCGTGAAGCCGTGCTGCATGCCGTATTCCGTCAGAACATGGGCGCCACGCACTTCATCATTGGCCGTGACCACGCTGGCGTTGGCGATCACTACGGCGCATTCGATGCACAGACCATTTTCGATGACGAAGTCCCGGAAGATGCACTTGATATCGAAATATTCAGGGCTGACCACACTGCATGGTCAAAGAAACTGAACAAGGTCGTGATGATGTCCGAAGCACCGGACCATCAGAAGGAAGATTTCGTTCTGCTGTCCGGCACCAAGGTTCGCGAAATGCTGGGCCAGGGTATTGCACCGCCAAAGGAATTCTCACGTCCTGAAGTGGCCCAGATCCTGATTGACTACTACCAGAGCCAGGCCGAGCCAGCCTGATAGTTGTCATTTGCAACAAATATAACGGCGCCAGTGGGCGCCGTTATATGATGAGCGACAGCTTAGTCAAGATGTATGATCTCACAGATATTTCCGGGTATCGCAGACAGGCCGAGATAGTGGAACATCAGAGAAACCACGAAGAAGCACGTAAAGCCGCCCTTACAGATGGCGCTGAAAAACTAAATAATTATTCAGACAGCATCAGACGATGAACAAGTCAGTTACAGTTGGAATATTATCCGATACCCACGGTTATCTTGACGATCGTATTGCGGCAGTCATCCGTGATTGTGACTACGCTATCCATGCCGGCGATATCATGGGCGCACATATCCTCGATCAGCTGAAGCCAGGTAAGGCAGTTATCGCCGTCGCAGGTAATAATGACCATACATCGATATGGGCCCAGAATGAAGCTGATATCGTTTCTGCGCTGCCTGAATCAACCAGCCTGGAATTACCCGGTGGCACTGTCAGGATTGAACACGGGCATCGCCTGGGTGGCTTTCCCGATCATGAGCAGTTACGCTGGGACCATGCCGAGGTAAAGCTGGTCGTGTACGGGCATACCCACAAGCGCGTCATTGACCAGGAGGCTGAGCCATGGATTGTAAACCCGGGTGCAGCCGGAAAGGAAAGGACCAAGGGCGGGCCCTCCTGTCTGGTACTCAATGCCAGCGAAACAGAATGGACAATAGAAACTGTTTTATTTGCGGATACGGAAGCGGCCTGAAAGTCATTAGCCGAAGGGTAATCTGATTAATGACACATGAATAACATGTAATAGTCTCCAGCTGATCACATAAACACTGTCATATTTTCCATCGCCGACATACGCGTGTGCCACAGGTTTAATACCTGTTATCTCGCTGCGGCGCAGGGCACGCAGAGCTAACTTATGTATATGGCCGGTGAAGCGATCACTTTACATCGACCTTCCTCTGCGTTCCTGGCATCTCCAAGAGATCGCATTCTGTATCAGGTTTTTAAACTGGTCTCTGGAATGATCGTCCTTACGAAAAAATTACAGTTCGAGTTAAATTGACAATTACTTAATATCAGTCAAGTCCTGACCAGCACAACTAACAACCAATGTCGGTTAAACCTTGATATATATCCAGCCTTTCTTCAGGCGCTCGGAGATGATCTCCTGTGCCGACTTGTCAGTCACTGCTTTTTCCATCATGACAATCGGCCTGCCCTCCTTCTTTGCCGCCTTGACAAGCGAACGCTGACAGGCATAGAGAGATACATTGTCATTGTTCTCGATAATGTCTTCGATACGGCCTACATAAGGTGACACACCAACGCGCAACATATTGATGCCTTCCTTGTAGGTGACAATATCGAGCTTCATGGGCGTTCCGGCCTGACGGTAACTTGCAAGCAACTGCTCTGCTTCATCAAGTGCACCGTTGACTGCGGATATTTCGCCGGTAGTGACATGTAATATTATCTTGCGTTCGGCCCTGTCTGCCGGTGCGGTATTTTTGTAATACTGGAAAACATCGGCTGCTGAAGCGATTTGCATCGAGCGCGCGGTGTCGTTGACAAACCATCCAGCAAGCATGCCCAGCATGAGCAATAAACCGGCTGCGATACCTTTCCACAGGTATCTTCCCTGTTGCGAATGACTCGCTGTACCGGCCGCTTCCGATTCAGGCACATTCTCATAGGCATAGCATACAAGCTCGCGCACAGCCTTGAGCTGACATACCCTTTCACGCAAGACCGCATCTTCCAGAATTGAATGGCGTATCGCGTCTTTTTCAGCCGTGTCCAGTTGATTATCTATAAACAGGTTCAGCTGTTCGTCTGTATAACTACTCTCACTCATTATTTAACCCTCATCAACTTGACCGGTAATTTTCCTTCACCAGCCAGGTCTAGCAACTGCTCCTTTAAATTTTGTCTGGCCCTGTATAAGCGGCTCATTACGGTACCGATTGGAATATCGACTATCTCGGCAATTTCTGCATAACTGAAACCTGCGAAATCAGCGAGAGTTACAACTTCTCTCAAGGACATAGGAAGACGTTCAACTGAAGCTCTTACCCTGCCCACAATTTGTGACTGCTGGTAGTTGTCTGCATGCTCCTGCTGGTTTTCATCGCCAACATCATAGAGCTCAACATTTCTGCCCTGTACGCGCAGATAATCATGCCAGTTATTCAACAAAATCCGGTACAGCCATGTATCCAGCGTCGCCTGGTTACGCAGGCTATCCGCATTCTTCATTGCCTTGAGCATGGTTTCCTGCACAAGATCATCAGCCAGCGACGAGTTGTGGCACCATGAATAGGCAACCCTGTATAACTTGTTTCTTCTATCAGCGAACTCCTGCTTCAGCCGCGTTGCTGCAAACAGGTTTTTTATTTTTTTCATGCGTTCTCCAATCCTCACTGTTACAGACGCACGGTCCATGTAATTATTCCCAACCATACTGACATCTAGATCAAGTCTGAATAAAGCAGTATGGCTAACGTCTACCCTAGAGTAACAAAATTCCTGAACACATTGGGCGGTTTTATGTTATTGATTTTATATGCTTTTTTTCGTCACAGTCTGATTAAACCGGAATGCGTGCTGTTTTTGGCATGCTTATGGCCTCGATTGGCGCTTGCCACGCCTGATGTGCAACTCACAGGACTGGATGGCGATCAACATAATCTCAATGAATACATCGGTAAAGGCAAATGGACAGTGTTGAACATCTGGGGCACCCGCTGCCCCCCATGCCTTGAGGAAATTCCCGAGCTGATTCATTTTCATGATGATCATAAAGACAGAAAAGCAATCGTCGTCGGTGTTGCAATCGACTTCCCCAGTTATGGCTATGCGAATAAAAAGGAAGTTCTCGAGTTTGTCAGTAATCATCTTGTCGATTTTCCGGTACTACTGAGTGATGCCAGCATTTCAGAACAAATTGGTGTGGGCATACTGGAAGGTTTACCCACCACTTATCTCTACACTCCGCAAGGTGATCTTGTTGGCATGCAACTTGGCGGCATAACTAGAAACATTCTAGAGGCATTTATTGACAGATATGAAAAAAAGCATTCATCCGGCCTGAATAGTGACTATCAGAGAAAAAAAGTGAATAAGTTAAGCGTTAACACGTCTGAAGCTAGAAGTTAAATATAAAAATCACGTCGGCTGATGTTTACATCATCGACATTTTTACATCAGATGGAGGCATCAATGATAAAAATCCTGCAGTCACTCATGTTTATCATGCTGGCCACTATTGTCTTCCAGACAAATGCGGCATCAGATGATAAACCTTTCGCCGAACAGAAAGTTGTTCTACAGATCAGCGACGCTGACCCGACCAAGCAAACACTTGTGCTCAATGTAGCAAGTAACCTGATCAAGGCTTATGGCCAGGACAAGGTCGATGTTGAGATCGTTGCATTCGGTCCGGGTTTGCGCCTCATGTTCGATGACAACCACAACAAGGGACGCATCAGTGGCCTTTCCGATTCTGGCGTACGTTTTGCCGCCTGCTCAAACACCATGAAGCATATGACCAAGATACTGGGTGAAGCCCCAACACTCAACAGCAACGCCACCCAGGTACCCGCAGGCGTAGTACGCATCATCGACCTGGTCAACGACGGTTACATCCTGGTTAAACCCTGATCCAGTCGTACAAAACAATAAATCGTAAAAGTATCAAATTCGGAGGATGAACAGTGATTCCAAGTAAACGCAAACTAGCTGTGCTGATAGCCGGCATCGCGGGCTGTCTGATGACACAATCTGCCTACAGTGCCAACTGGCTGATGCTGCAGGGCACAGAAACGGCAAAACAGGGTGAAGCACCACGCGCTCATCTCTGGGGTTTCATCCAGGCCCAGTACCAGCATGACACCAGCGACCCTAATTCGGGTGATGCCTACATACCACCAAAGATGATAGGCCCTAACCTCACATCCCAGGAAGCATTCAATATAAACCGCGCTCGTATTGGTGTTCGCGGTACCGGATTACCACTGGATGCGAAAGTAAACTATTTCATCCTGGCTGAATTCGGCAATAATGCCATTACTGCACCAAGTAATCGCAGCGCAACCGTTACTGATGCCAGTGTGACACTGAATCATATACCGGGTGCGCGTGTCAGGGTTGGCCTGTTCAAGTATCCGGGCGCTGAAGAAGGTCTGCAGGCGATCCATGTATTTGATTACATCAATTTCACCACTGTAACCAACCAGATGCTGCTGGAGCGTTTTCCTAACAGCACCTACACCGCCAATGTACCCGCACAGACACTGCCGCCAGGTCAGTCACTTAACGGCTACGACAAGTCTGTTGGTGCATTTCGTGATACCGGTATCCAGGTGTTTGATACATTCCATGCCGGGAACTGGGAGCACAGCTACGCCGTGATGCTCGGAAATGGTAACGGTCTGAATTACAGTGACAATGACGATAACAAGGACCTCTACCTGTACTGGTCATCAGAACTGGTATTCGGCGGCAAAGGCGGTCGTCGTCAAGGACTCAAGCTGTTTGCCTGGAACCAGGATGGTAAACGTTATCTCGATAATACCAATGACAGTGTACACAACCCGACGGAGTTTGACCGGGAGAGATCCGGTCTGGGCATCAAATACCTGAAAAAGCCTTTCCGTGTATCCGCTGAATACATGATGGGCGACGGCATGATCTTCGTCGGCCCGGACAAGCCCTCAATGTATATCAACGATGCAGCAGGCGCAGTTGGTCAAGGTGTCGGTGACGGCGCCAATGGCGAAGCTGACGGTTATTACCTCGAAGGCGGCTGGTATATTCCTAACACGAAGTGGGAGATCGACTTGCGCTATGATGTCTATAACCGCCTGACCGATGACAAGAAAGGTACCGCAGGGCCTTTACTGGGTAAATCATTTGAAATGGAATTCACCACCTTTACACTGGGTACCCAGTACCACTTCAACAAGAAGACCCGCGTCAATGCTGAAGCCGCATTCAGGGACTATGAAGCGGTGGACTGGGATTCCGGTACAGGTCCGAATGATAACCTTGATGGCGTAGATACACGCTATTCAATCCAGGTCACCCACATCTTCTAATAAGAATAAACCATGTCTCCCGCCTTGTTTAAACAAGGTTTACCCGGGGCCCTCAGGGGCCCCGGCTTTTGCTTTTGATAACAGGTTTGCCGCCATGAATAATATAAAACTGTCTACAACCGGTTTCTTACTATTTTATTTAATGAGCTCACAGGTTATTGCTGAACAATCTGATGGTGTAATTCGCATAAAAAGTGCGCATAGCGTGAGTACCACCGTCGATAAACTGGAGTCAGTGTTGCACAACAAGGGGATGACAGTATTTAAACGAATATCGCATTCAAATGGTGCCACTCGAGTGGGACTTGAATTAAGACCAACCGAGTTATTAATTTTCGGCAATCCAGAGGTCGGCACGCCGTTGATGCATTGCCAGCAACTGGCTGCTCTTGACCTGCCGCAAAAAGCGCTCGTATATGAAGATGAAAACGGTCAGGTATGGTATGCCTACAATGATCCGGAATATATCGCAAACAGGCACGGTGTTGAAAGCTGCGGGCAGGTGATCAGCCGGATCAGTAGTGCACTGGCGAATTTTGCCAGGGCCGCTACCGAATAAAATATTTCAGGATAGCGCCTTATTGCATAAGTATCTCGTCCAGAACATCGATGAGTTTTTTCCGGTTGCTGTTCTGGTTGAAGGTGACATTGTGACCTCCTTCAAGTGTAATCAGCGCTTTGGGCTCCCTCGCCGCCTGGTACAAACGCTCGGCATGATAGTAATCGATGATTTCATCTTCATTGCTGTGCATGATATAAATTGGCTGCGGTGACACTTGATCGATAATCTTGAGCGGGCTGTAGGCGTTGCTGATTGTTTTTGACAGCGGCCACTGGAACAGCCAGAACAGCCAGCTTTTTGACAGCGCATCCTGTGCAATATCATGATAGTCGCTGAAAGCTGCAACTGAAACCAGGGCAGCGATATTGTCTCGATACGGGCTGTTAGCAACTGCGTATATTGAAAGGCTTGCACCCAGGCTCTGCCCCATAACGATGAGCTTCCCCTCTGTTGGCAACTGTTCGACGACGTAACCGATTAACAGTTGCATATCATCGATGATCGGGTCGAGCTCGGCCTCGCCCTGGGATCGCCCGTAGCCGCGGTAATCGAACAGATAGACATCGTAACCAAGTGCCGTCAGCCAGTAGACATTGGCAAAGTGGGTGCTGATATTCTCGGCATTGCCATGAAAGAATAACAGTGTTCCCCTGCTTTCCCCTTCGGCAAATAACCTCCATCCATGTAGCGTGAGATCATCTACCGTATCGACAAATATATCTTCATATCCAATGCCTATGGCTTCCGGCGTGAGCACATGTTCCTGCATTGGAAAAAAAATATAGTGGGTACATCCTGACACTAACAGGAGACATACCAGCAACAGTCTACGCATCAAACGCCCTTATGATATTTCCCAAAGCCTCGTAATCATGTTACTGCCCAACCCTGTATAAGCATTTTCTTATTTTATTGCGGATAGCGACTTTAAAGTAAAACCTTAAGATATATTCGGCCAGCTATTTCAACAACTTACTATAGTGTATTCAATTATACTTTCAGCACTGTAACAGCAAGGTTTTTTATGTCATCCCGCAATTAAATTTCCATCTTGCATAGCTTATATTATTTCACTAATATCAGCGTTGGTTTTATCGATAGAACAACCAATAAAACAATAATCGGGAGTTAACGAATGAAAAGAATAATTGCAGGATTGGCACTACTCACCGCTTCACAGGTAGCGATGGCCGGCGCAGCAGGCGGCGATGCCGGTTGTGGTTGGGGTAATGCCTTGTTTAAAGGATCGAGCGGCACCCCAAGTCATGTGCTGGCTGCTATCACCAATGCCATTTTTGGTAACAACACTTTTGGTATGACAACCGGTACCAACGGCTGTAGCACTTCCGGCACCCTGGGTTATGGTGGTGCAAGCGCAGTAAGCGCCATCATGAACGAGTTCTCGGAAGATGTGGCTCGTGGTGAAGGCGATGCCATGGACACCGTCGCAGTACTCTATGGCGTAGTGCCGGAAGAGCGCGGCACCTTCGCCCAGGTCATGCACGAAAACTTTGCTGTCATCTTTCCCAGCGAAGATGTGACCGCTGAAGAAATGATCGCTTCAATCGAAGAAGTGATGAAGGCTGATCCAACCCTTGCTAAATACATTATCGCCTGATCGATATTTAACAAGGTAGTCTCAACAAAGAGCCCTGCATCACCCATGCAGGGCTTTTTTCTTGTGTACAATACGCAAGCTGAATAGTTTCGCACCATCAGAATAACATCCTGATTACAACAAGTGTATTGCCCCTCAATGATGAACAGATTTGCCTCTTCGCCTGCCCATAGCTTGCTGCGTTGTCTGGCGGGTGTAGTGCTGACATT
>JASFVM010000005.1:0-23914 GCA_050049835.1 Gammaproteobacteria bacterium | reverse complement strand
AGGCCGGTATGGATGCATTCTATGCGCATGGCTTGCCGGAAAGCCAGATCTATTCTGATTCATTTGAATACTCTGATGATGCTTTAAGGGCTATGGGAATAACCAAGCCACAGGCCTAGGCGAGGCTCAGGTGTGGTCCGTTTAACGGCTTTACAACAACGGTGACGCAAGACGCGCAACGCGGCATGCGATCCTGAAGGGCAGCCGCTTGCTGTCGAAATGCTCACACTGCACGGCTTTGCTGTTAGCGAAGTCGGTCATCAACATCGCTTCAACCTGCTTGATGAAATCCTGATCGGCAACCAGGGCGGTTGCTTCAAAATTAAGGTAAAGCGAGCGGTTGTCGAGGTTAACCGTACCGACACCTGCAACGTCGTCGTCAACCAGTATTACTTTCTGATGCATGAAGCGGTTACAGTAACGGTACAGGCTTACCCCGTAATTCAGCATGTCCTCGTAATAGGTAAAGGAGGCAAGCTCGACCACCCTGTGGTCAGCCTTGTCGGGCAAGATGATGCGGACATCGACACCCCTGAGTGCGGCGGCCTGCAGCGAACGTACCATTGCGTCATCGGGCACGAAATACGGGCTGGTAATCCACAGGCGCGTCCGCGCATGACTGATCAGGCTGGAAAACAGGACACTGCAGTTGGCCATGGTGTCTGCCGGACCGGTGTTTACAATGGCAGCGACCTGATCGCGTGTTTCATCGGGTGCGATATCGACACTTACCGGAACTATCTGCCCGGTTGCCCAGTACCAGTCTTTCAGGAAAGATAACTGGATATGCTGGGCCGCAGGGCCTGCTATCTGCATATGTGTGTCCCTGTATTCCAGGTATTCGTCACCAAGATTATGGCCGCCGATGAAGGCGGTGCATCCGTCAACGATGAGCAGCTTGCGATGGTTGCGGAAGTTGATCTGGAAGCGGTTGCTGCGACCTTTGGTGGTCTTGAAACCGGAAACTTTGATACCTTCACGCCGCATCATTTCCAGGTAGCTCTCGGGCAGTTTGAGACTGCCGATTTCATCGTACAGGAAAAGCACGCGTACGCCTGAGCGTGCTTTTGCAACCAGTGCATCGCGCATGCGTCTGCCAACGTCATCGTCATTAACGATATAGAACTGAACAAGCACATATGAACGAGCTGCCTCGATGGCCCTGATCATGGCCGCATAGGTGGTTTCACCATCGACCAGCAACTGGATATGGTTGCCACGCAGAAACGGTATGTGGGTGAGCCTGCGGGTGAGCGTTGCAATAAACCCCAGGCCGGGCTGTGGTTGTGCCGCCATCGTGTTCAGCGCGTCAAGCCACGTCTGCAGTCTGTCACCAACACAGGCCTCAGCCTCGCGCAGTGCTTCCTTGTAACCGAGAAAGCGTGTGCGTCCGAATAACGTGTATAAAGGAATGGTAACAACAGGCAGGGTGATCAATGCAATAAACCAGGCAATGGCACCTTGCGACGAGCGTGGCTGCATGACCGCATGAATCGCCAGCATGATACCCAGCAGCTCTGCAACGACCAGAAAAGCACCGATCAAGGTGAGGTGTGGTAATTCAGGCATGAGCTATCACCATGTAACCGGGATGGCTCGGCAGCAACATCGCCTGTGATATAACAGCGCTGCCTTGTTCTTCTCTATCCGGTGATCGTGCACTGTTAAAGCTTTACTAGATCACCCTCAGTTCAGGCTTCATTATGACGCGCTGGAAATCATTCTCTGCTTTCGCCAGTGCGTCTTCACCATAATCACCCGCAAGCATGTGCAGGCCCTGGCGGTAGTATTCCTGTGCCTGACGACGTTCATCCATATGGTCCTCCAGCAGTTGTGCCAGTTTGAGGTAGGTTGCCGGCATGGGCTTAACGGACAGGCTGGCTTCGAGGTAGTTTCTGGCCTTGCTCCAGAGGTTTCTGTTGATACACATTTTGCCGAGTGCAAATAGCAGGTATTCGTTGTGCTGGTGGTCCTGCAGCCATTGCTCAACGATTTCGATCTGCTTTTCGCCGGCCATAACGTCGAGCTCGGCATAGAGCATCACGGTTGAGTCAATCCAGTGATTGCTCAGGTAGTCACGCAGCACCTGCTCCGCTTCACCGGAGGCATGAAGCTTCACCAGTTCCCTGGCATAGTGCTCGATGATTTCCGGGATCAGTTTCATGTTGCGTGGTATTTCATCCCAGAGTTCGGTAAGTACATTGACATTGCCGGTTTTGCTTCGGTCGCTGATAAGCCCGCACCAGGTCTCGATTTCGAGCGATAACAGCTTATCATCAGTGATCGCACCGGCTTTTTTTACCTCGGGTAGCAGTCTGCGCAGACGGTCCCAGTCGGCCAGCCTGCAATGTGTTTTTGCCAAAAGCTTGAGTACATAGGAATGGTGCGGAGAAAGTGCATTAAGGTGATTGAGTGTCGCCAGTGCCTGTTCGAACTGGTTATGGTCCATCTGCAGCTCGGCCTGGGTAAGGCCGATGGCGATATCTGCGTCCGGTGCACTCCTGTGCGCGCAGCGAATATATTCATCACGGCGGTCATGGGCGCCCTGGTACTGGGCGGCGCGTGCAGCAGTAAGGTAGGCTAACAACGCATTTTCATTATGTCCGATTTTTTGCAGCAACATTTTTTCGGCCTGTGCAAAACGGCCTTCGGATAATTCGATCAGGCCCTGCTCGAGTGAATGGCGTGCCTTCTCGGCCAGCTGCTGGCTTCTTTTTTTACCTAGCAGGCCGGCCAGTTTTTTCATTAACGAGAAGGTATAGGCAAGCAGCAGGCAGGTAAAAATGACACCGAGGACGCCGAGGCCGACTTCCAGCAGGTTGGCTTCATAATAGTATTCCGCAAAACTGACCTGCATTAAGCCGAGGTCATTCCTGCTGTACATGGCATAGCCGGCAATGATAATTGCCGAAGATAAAAGGACGAAAAGCAATCGTTTCATGACTATTTGCTCATTTCAGATACCGCGTATTTTATAGCATTCAGGCATGCCTCGTCTGTAGCGTTCTCCGCCACAATAATTTTGCCGAACTCCAGCGCTGTGGCCAGTGTAAAGGCGCGTTCTCCGGGCACAACCAGCACATGACGGGTAATGCTCTCCTTGTTTGTGACCAGTTCATACAGGTTTTGCAGGCCCTCATTGCTACTGACAGCAATGATATCGGTCTCTGCCAGGTAATGATCGAGGAGACGGGCAGATACCGGTGGTGTACGCTGATACATGTCGGCACAGCATACTTCGGCGCCTCTCGCCTGCAGTGTGTTGCGCAGCAGTTCGCGACCGCCCTCCCCCCGAAATATCACGATTTTTTTACCGCAGATCTGGTCAGGCTGTAACAGAGGATGTGCGAGCAATGCTTCGCTGTCATGACCTCCGGGAACGATATCAATGTTCAAACCACGCGATTGCAGTGTCTTTGCGGTGCGGCTGCCTATAGCCGACACCCGGATGCCGGCAGGCAGTTTGCCAAAAAAATCGAGCGTTTTTTCCACTGCTGTCGGACTGATAAATATCGCAATATCAAATTCGTTGATATGTTGCCTTGCATATTCGCGGCTGGCTGAACTGCCCGGTTCGGTTATTTCTATCGCCGCGAACAGCAGTGGTGTACCGCCGGCCGCTTCGATCAATTTGCACAGGCCGCCGGCTCGTTGCCTTGGGCGCGTGACCAGAACTTTTGTGCCCTGTAGCGGTCTTTGAGTTTGTTGTGTGGTCATTTGAATTTGATTGTCATTGTGCGCCTGTCAGCTATTCTATTTGAAAGCATCGCCGGCCCAAAGCGGGATTTTATGAAAGCACAGTATGCGTTTATTATTATGTTCTTAACAGTTGCCACTGATGCTGCAGCCAATGCACTCAATGGTTTTGTCTATGAATATGAAGAAGAAAAGCCCGAGGTATCACCGATACCGGAATTAAAAGATTTCGAGCAGGTGGCCAGTGCGGTCAGGGCCAAAGGCGTGCCGATGCTGGTTGAATTCAGTACGCCCTGGTGCCGTTATTGCAAGGCGCTGGAGGAACAGGTGCTCAAGCCATTGATGCTGAACGGTAAATACAAAGACCGCATCATAATCAAAAAACTGGAAGTAAATACCTACTCAAGCGTAACCGGGTTTGATGGTAAACAGTACAGTACTGATCAAATCAGCAGGATGTACGGAGTCGACCTTTACCCCACACTGGTATTTTTTGATGCCAGCGGACGTGAAGTCAGTCAGCGCATCGTTGGCATTACCGTACTTGA
The DNA here is from genome assembly GCA_050049835.1 of Gammaproteobacteria bacterium. Lineage (GTDB taxonomy): Bacteria > Pseudomonadota > Gammaproteobacteria > SZUA-229 > SZUA-229 > JABDQW01. The sequence goes on along the minus strand of JASFVM010000005.1, from coordinate 19,670 downwards.
ATACCTTGCCGGTGTGCTGGAAAAGGCCATCGACGAGGCAATTCAGGCCACAGCCTCAAAGCTCTGAGCGATGCTGTTTGATCTCGTAAAGGCGCAGAGTTCGCAGAGGGTTTAACCGTTACTTGCGGGAGCGGTTGCTGTCGCCCCTGCCGATGCCAGTTCAAGATCTCGGAAACGGGGATATATATCTTTATTACTCTTTGCGTGCTCAGCGTCTCTGCGAGAGCATATTAGCTAATCCTTTCAACGAGTGACTGCTGCGGTTTCCCGGCCAGGCGCTACACGTTCCTCGCCCCTGTTGTCAGGCACTCAGGTTTTTCAGTTTTTTGCGAATGGTTGGCAGATGGCGACGGCTGATTTCCAGAGCGTCATCCGTATCATCCAGAACGATACATTGATGGCCGGCATCATTCTTTGACAGGCCGACAATATGGTTCTCCGAGACCAGTGCATTCCGGTGTATGCGCACAAAGCGGTTGGCAAACTCGACTTCCAGTGCCTTCAGTGATTCCTCGATCAGGTATTCGTGATCATCGGTTTTAAGGGTGACATACTTTTGATCCGCCTTGAAATAAATGATCTCTTCGACCGGCACCAGTTCCAGAGAGCCGCGCGATTTTACACAGATTTTGCTGCGCATCTCGTTTGTATCATCGATACGCAGTTGTTCGATCTGGGCGCGGGTCAGGCGTTTTGCTGCACTTATAGCATTGGCCAGCCGGTCCTGTTTGATCGGTTTCAACAGATAATCAACAGCGTGGGTTTCAAAAGCCTTGAGGGTATGATCAGTGTAGGCGGTCGTGAAAATAATCGCAGGCGGATTTTCCATCTGGTTGATATATCCGGCTGCCTCGAGGCCGTCCATGCCCGGCATGCGGATATCCAGCAAGACAACATCCGGGCTGGTGTTCTGGGTTTGCTGCAAGGCCTGTTCGCCATTGGCCGCTTCACCCACGACATGCTCTCCCATGCCACTGAGCATGTGGCGCAATCGCTGGCGTGCCAGCTGCTCATCATCGACAATCAAAACATTCATATTATGTGACCGGTATATCCAGTGTGACGGTGTAATCCTGTTTGGTCGCATTTATTTTGAACCCCGCATCATTGCCATATGCCAGACGCAGTCGTTGTTTGATATTGTCTTGCGCCATCTGATTGCCGCGGCTTTGCAGCATGCCGGCACTATCAGATAGCGGGTTACTCACCTCGAGCCTGAGGTGATCACTCTCTTGTTGCGCTGATATCCGTATCTTCCCGCCGTCAGGTAAAGGTTCAATACCATGATAAATAGCATTTTCTGCGAGAGGTTGCAGGGATAAGGCAGGAATTTCTGCATCAAATAGCGAATTATCTATGTTCCACTCCACGTGAAGACGCTCGCCGAGGCGCAATTTCTCTATATCGAGATAACTGCGAGTAATGTCGATCTCGTCTTTCAGGGTATGGATGTTCTGTTCCTTCAGGCTCGCACGGAACAGGTCGGCGAGGTCTTCGATGGCCTTTTCCGCTTTATCAGGCATGAAACTGATCAGGCTGGCGATGGTATTCATGCTGTTAAACAGGAAGTGTGGACGTATTCTTGCTTTCAGGGCCTGTATTTCAGCAATTGACTGGGCTTTCAGGTTGAGCTTCCACTGCTGCTGGATATAAAAATAGCGCAGTACAACGGCATAAATCGCGGCGCTCATAATCATGATACGCAACAGGAAGTGTTCTCCCAGTGGCGATGTTGCTTCGTCCAGCTTCATCCAGAGATTGAGCTTGATCAGTACGATGGCAAAACACAGGGTAACGGCCATCATGATCAGAAAGCTGGCAGCCATGGTAACCGGCCCTGGCAACCGGTTGAGAACGTTGCGGCTCATACACAGCACGGCAGCATTGAGCAGCGCGATCCATTGCATCATCATGGAAATAAAGGCGAGGTAGTCCCAGAGGGTTTCGGTGGTCGACGGGATAGCCATGGCCAGTACAATCGCGAGCAGCTCTACGATCAGTACCAGCATGAATATCACGCGCACATCGCAAAAATCAGGCAACAGGCCGGCGTCCAGTTTGTTTGCCTCGTTGACAGTATTTTCATTTCCCATACATAACAAATAGTTGAGCGGAACCGGATTGCAAGCGTTGTTCTGATATACTCGCCGACAACATGAGTAAAAAAGACAACAAGCAGATCAATCCCTCATGGGGCGGCCGTTTCAGCGAGCAAACCGACGCGTTCGTCGAGGCATTTACCGCATCTGTTGAATTTGACCGGCGCATGTATGCCCAGGACATCGCTGGCTCCAAAGCACACGCGCGGATGTTGCAAAAATGCGGCGTGCTGTCCGCAACCGATTACGAAGCGATCATCAACGGACTGGATAGCATCATCGAGGAAATCGAGAACGGTAACTTCGACTGGTCGGTCGCGCGAGAAGATGTGCATATGAACATCGAAGCACGGTTGACCGAACTGGTGGGTGATGCGGGCAAGCGGCTGCACACGGGCCGCTCACGCAACGACCAGGTTGCGACCGATATACGCCTGTACCTGCGTGAACAGATAAACCTGATCATCACGCTGATCGATGATTTGCAGCAAGGCCTGCTCGAGCTTGCCGAGCGCGAAGCAGACACCATCATGCCCGGTTTTACCCATTTGCAGGTTGCCCAGCCGGTCACTTTTGGCCACCACATGATGGCCTGGTTCGAAATGCTGCAACGCGATGCCTCACGGATGCATGACTGCCGGCAGCGGATGAACGTTTCACCGCTTGGCGCTGCCGCACTTGCGGGCACCAGCTACCCGATCGACCGGGAGTTCACCGCAGCCGAGCTGGGTTTTGCCGCGCCGGCCGCGAATTCGCTTGATGCTGTCAGTGACCGTGATTTTGCGATTGAATTCTGCGCGGCCTCTGCGCTTTTGATGACGCACTTATCGCGTATGGCTGAAGAGATGATTACGTGGTCTTCGGCCCAGTTTGATTTTATCGAGCTGCCTGACCGTTATTGCACCGGCTCATCCATCATGCCGCAAAAGAAAAACCCCGATGTTCCGGAACTGGTACGTGGCAAAACGGGCCGTGTCAACGGTAACCTGATCAGCCTGCTGACCTTGATGAAGTCCCAGCCACTGGCCTATAACAAGGACAACCAGGAAGACAAGGAACCGTTATTCGATACCATCGATACCGTCATCGGCTGTCTGCGTGCCTACGCGGACATGGTGCCGGCACTGGTGTGCAAGCATGACAATATGTATGCCGCGGCCAAACAGGGTTTTTCAACCGCGACAGACCTGGCGGACTACCTGGTCCGCAAGGGGCTGCCTTTTCGCGATGCGCACGAAGTTGTCGGCAAGGCCGTTGCCTATGGTGTGGCAAACAACAAGGACCTCAGCGAAATGGATATCAATGAGCTTAAAGGTTTTTCCGGGATGATCGATGAAGACGTTTTCAACGTCCTGTCACTGGAAGGCTCGGTTGCGGCACGCAATCATGTTGGTGGCACTGCACCCGAGCAGGTTCGAAAGGCAGTGGCCGATGCACGCCAGCGGCTGCTAAGAATTTGATGTTCACCACAGAGGCACAGAGGACACAGGGGGTTTTTGTCGTATCTGTCGGGACGGCTTCAGCCGCGAACCGCGGTTAAGCCAGATACAGACAATTCGCGGCTGAAACCGCTTCTACGTATTTACATCCGCAAGCCAGAATCTAATCAACAAATCAATTGTTTTCTCTGTGTCCTCTGTGCCTCTGTGGTGAACATCCGCTGAATCATTTATTCAACTGATCGCGCAGCAGGGTTTCAGCGTCGGCATACATCACCTTCAATTGCTGCAGCAGCTCAGCGGTACCTTCGGTTGAACCGGCGCGGCCAATCAGTTCGATCTGTTCGGCGACATGCGCAAGACCCAGGGCGCCGATGCTGCTGCTGGAGCTTTTCATTTTATGAGCAAGATTGAAAACGCTATCGGCGTCATCATTGGAGATTGCCTGGGTCAGTTCATCGATCTGTCCGGGTACATAATCGATAAAGGTCTGCAGCACATCGTTCAAAGCGTCGCCCATCAGGCCACGCAACTCTTTGAGTGCGTCCATGTTAAGTGCTTGTTCCATGAAGTGTTTCCTGTGTGATTCGTAACGTTGTTAAAAGAGTATAGACGCTCTTTTGACGAGTTGAATCTAACGGGTGATGCGCGAACTCATGTCGCCTACGAGTACAGCTTCAGGCACCTGTAACTTGATCGCGGCCGCAATCTTCATGAACAGCCCGGGTTCGGATTTGAACGATACCCAGAGGGTGTTCAGCTTCATGTCCATATTGGCGAATACAACATCAGACTTGAACTGCTTCAGAGCACGATCAATATCGTCCAGGGTGCGCCTGATATGGTGCTCAGGCTTCTGTCGCAGCCTGGGGATGATCATAAGAAAGTCACTGACACGATCACCATTTTCATCGCGTGTCGGTGCGATTTTCCATAATGGCTCGGCCGGCGACATATCGATGCTCAAAGTGATGTTTTTATCCATCAAATACCCTGTTGAACGGTGCCTTTTGGTTAATCATAACGCAATTTGGCGACTCACGTGCCCCTGGTCTGAGGCAGTACGCCGCCAAGCCAGGCGCTGATATCCCGGATTTCTTCCATGCAGACGCTGTGCCCCATAGCATAATCATGCCATTCCAGGTGGTAGCCGTGCTGTTGCAGCAGCGTTCGCGTCTGCAGGCCGAACTTCAGCGCAACAATGTCATCTTGCAGCCCATGAGCCATGAATATCGGTGTATTTCGATTAGCGTCTGTGGCCTCGTGCCCCAGGCGGTGCGACATTGGCAGAAAAGTCGACAGCGCCATGATGCCGCCCAGCGTTTGGGGATAGCGCAGGCCCGCATACAGGGCAATGGCGCCCCCCTGGGAAAATCCGGCTACAATAATGCGTTGCGCGACAATGCCCGCGGCCACCTGCTGATCGCATAGCTTCATCAGTGCATTCGCGGATTCGATAATACCGGCTTTATCATCAGCCCCGGCAATATCGAAGCTGGTGACATCGAACCAGCCGCGCATGCGATAACCCTGGTTAATGGTAATCGGTCTGACGGGTGCGTGCGGAAAGATAAACCGAATGTTCAGCGAGGCCGGCAGTTTGAGTTCAGACACGATGGGCACGAAATCATTGCCGTCAGCACCCAGCCCGTGCAGCCAGATGACAGCGGCATCGGCTGCGTCGGCTTCGCTGCCGGTATGAACAACCAGCGGTTTCTCATCTGACATATCGATTCTTCTTCAGCTCCTAAATACAGCAATGCAGGTTTCAGTGCGCACAGAATATTGCAATAATCCCCTTTTTACCAATCGGTGACTGGATTGATGCGATTCTCTATAGTGTTATTGATGTGTTTAATGTCGCTTGCCTGCGGCAAAACCGGCGCCCTGTACCTGCCCGAAGAGCCGGTTGATCAGGGTGCCGAAGCGCAGCAGCCTGCCCCCGCCACTGAAGAGAACAGCAACTGATGGATTATTTCAATTACCGCGATGGGCGCCTCTGGGCTGAAGATGTTGATCTCGCTGCGCATGTCGGGCAGTGGGGTACACCCTGTTATGTGTATTCGCGTGCAACCCTGGAGCGTCACTGGCATGCTTTTGATCAGGCGCTGTCTTCGATTGCTCATCTTGTATGCTATGCCGTCAAGGCCAACTCCAACCTCGCCGTGCTCAATGTGCTGGCAAGGCTGGGTTCCGGCTTTGACATCGTTTCTGTTGGCGAGCTCGAGCGTGTGCTGGCAGCCGGTGGCGATGCGGCAAAAGTGGTTTTTTCAGGTGTCGGCAAACGCCGCGATGAAATTGAACGTGCGCTGGAAGCGGGCATTCGCTGCTTTAACGTTGAGTCCACCGCCGAACTCGAGTTGATCAATGAAATTGCGGCATCCCATGGCAAAAAGGCGCCTGTTTCCCTGCGCGTCAATCCCGATGTTGATGCAAAGACTCATCCCTATATCTCGACCGGACTGAAAGAGAACAAGTTCGGCATCTCCTTCGATGAGGCACTGGATGCTTATCAGCGTGCGGCCGAGGCGGACTGTATCGATGTACATGGCATCGATTGTCATATTGGTTCCCAGCTAACCGAAATCGCTCCGTTTGTTGATGCTCTGGACCGCATGCTTGCGCTGGTTGATCGCCTCGCAGAAAAAGGAATCGAGCTGAAGCACCTGGATATGGGCGGCGGACTGGGTATTCGCTACCGTGATGAGGAGCCTCCGCAACCGGCGGAGCATGCTGCAGCACTGGTTGAGCGCCTGCAGGGACGTGAGCTTGAAATCCTGATCGAGCCAGGCCGCGCCATCGCCGGTAATGCCGGGGTCCTGCTGACTGAAGTTCTGTTCCTCAAGCATAACCAGGACAAGAATTTTGCCGTGGTCGATGCAGCCATGAATGACCTGATGCGCCCGGCCCTGTATAACGCCTGGCAGGAAATTATACCGCTGGTTCAGCGACACAATGCCACCACGGGTAGTGCCAGGAACTATGATGTTGTTGGTCCGGTCTGCGAAACCGGCGATTTCCTCGGCAAGGACCGTAAGTTATTGATTGAACAGGGCGATGTGCTGGTGGTTCGCTCTTCGGGTGCGTATGGTTTTACAATGAGTTCCAACTACAACACGCGTCCGCGGGCGGCAGAAATCATGGTCGATGGCGAGGCTGCCAGCGTTGTGCGGGAGCGTGAAACCCTGCCCCGGTTGATGCAGGGTGAGCATATATTGTCAAAATAAACCGCCTTTTTTGCCTGACAAATTGTCCTATAGTTTTTTTTCATCTTTGGCTATGCTAGTCAGGCTTAAACAGCTGTATCCAGAGGTAAAAAATGAATTTCATATCCCGTCTTATTTTACTCATGCTCGTGTCCATCAGCTTTACTGTTCCGGCCACAGCTGCCGTGGTAGCCTCTGATATCGGTGGTTACTGCACTGTTGCTGCCGACGATGATGGCGAAAAAGAGCCGGAAGAAGAAGCAGAACCTGATTGTGATTGATCAAAATAATCACCAGTTCCAATAAAAAACCGAATAATCCTGACTTTTTAAAATGCGGCGTGTTTGTCGCACCAAAACGCAACTGGAGGAGACAACTCTGATGATCAAAGCAAAACTGATTGCTGCTACCATGCTGGCGGCAGGCATGACTTTATCTGCCAATGCAGGCGCTGCCGACAAGCCCGTTGGTATCACCCCGAAAATGATGGATGCCGAAGTTGTCCATAATGGCAAGAAAGTGAAAATTTCTCGCAACCAGGACAACAAGAACACGGTAAATCCTTCATTTGCCAAGACTTCACGCCCCTGTCCGCCGTTCTGTATACAACCGGCAACCCTGGCGCCAGGCGTTGAAACCATTGGTGAAGTGGAGATGATCGAATACCTGAAGAAGATGGCGGCCGGTGATGACACCGTCCTGGTCGTTGATTCCCGTACCCCTGACTGGGTGAAGAAAGGCACTATTCCAGGCTCAGTGAACATTCCCTGGACCAAGCTGAACCCGGCCAAGGGCGCAGACCCGATTTCGATCAGTGAGATCATGACCGGGCAATTCAATGTTAAAGAAAGCGAAGGCCTGTGGAACTACGAAGATGCCAAGACACTGGTTATGTTCTGTAACGGCATGTGGTGCGGACAGTCGCCGAACAACATCCAGAACCTGCTGAAATTCGGCTACCCGGCCCACAAGATCAAGTGGTACCGCGGTGGTATGCAGGACTGGGAAATTCTGGGCCTTTCAACCGTTCCCGGCGAATAAACCCGGTATCATCAGTTGATGAAAAAGGCCACCGCAAGGTGGCCTTTTTCTATGGCTGAATGAACCGCAGAGGCGCTGAGACACAGAGAATTTATATGTTGATGTCAGACGGCTATTGCCATCTTGGCCAGGTGTAACCCTCCTGGCTGATACAGACTGCTTGCATGCATTTGAGATTGCAGCAAGCAGGCAGTTAATACCACATCGACAGTCAACCAAATTTCATTCTCCGCATCTCAGCGCCTCTGCGGTTTAAATAATATTAGTCTTTGCGTTCTCTGCGCCTTTGCGGTGAAATCACCGGCATGCAAATCGAATTCACCAAAATGCACGGTCTTGGCAATGACTTTGTCGTTATCGATGCCGTAAACCAGGATGTTCAGCTGAGCTCTGAGCAGGTGCGCTTTATTGCGGACCGGCATTTTGGTGTTGGCTGTGACCAGCTGTTGCTGGTCGAGCGGCCGACGGTCGAGGTGGCCGAGTTTCGCTATCGCATTTACAATGCCGATGGTGGCGAAGTGCAGCAGTGTGGCAACGGTGCGCGCTGTTTTGCTCGCTTTGTTCACGACAGGGGTATGACTTCCAGTACAGCTATCCCGGTTGAGACAGCAGGCGGTATGATTTGCCTGGAACTCGAGGCTGACGGACAGGTTACGGTTGATATGGGAGTGCCATCCTTCGACCCGGCATCATTGCCTTTCGAGGCTGAAAACATTGCTGAGCAGGAGCCTGAATATCACCAACTTCTGGTTAATGGTCAAAAATATGCTATAGGTGCTGTATCAGTCGGCAATCCGCACGCGGTTTTGCTGGTTGAATCGGTGGATGAGGCGCCGGTGGCAACACTGGGTGCAGCTATCGAGAGCCATGAACGGTTTCCCGAACGCGTTAATGTTGGTTTTATGGAAATCCTTGATCGGACGCATATTCGCTTGCGGGTTTTCGAACGCGGTGCGGGAGAAACGCTGGCTTGTGGAACGGGGGCATGTGCGGCGGTGGCCGTGGGTATCCACAACAGCCTGCTGGATCACACTGTTCAGGTCGCACTGAAAGGGGGAAATTTAACTATTCGCTGGCAAGGTAATGACCACACATTGCTCATGACCGGTCCGGCACAAACTGTCTACGAAGGAAAAATCACACTGTGAGTACACAAGCACAAGAAAAACAACAAGAAACGCTTGATACTGAGCAGCAGCTGCTGGAGCTGCTAAAAGACTATCCTGATATCCTGGTACGCAACCCTGCATTACTGGCTGAACTTGAAGTACCGCATGAAGCGGGACGCGCTGTCTCACTGATTGAAAGACAGGTCAGCGTACTGCGTGACAAGCTGCAGGCGAACGAAAAACGGCTGCGTGAACTGATGGATATTGCGCGTGACAATGAGCGTCTTGCGGAAAGCCGTCACCGTCTTGCGATCAACCTGCTCGGTGCACATGACCTTGAAGATGTCATCAGCATCGTGCTGGATGAATTGAGCAATGAGCTGGGGGCTGATTTTGCAGAGATACGACTGATCACCGACAATGAAGAGAAGCTGGATAGCAAGCCGGAAATTTTCATCAATAAAAATGCCGCGGAGTTGAAATTTTTCAGCACTATGCTGGATAACAGAAAGCCTCTCTGTGGACGCTGTACAGATGAGCAGAATTGCTTCATGTTCGGCAACGATGTTGATCAGGTCGGATCAGCTGCAGTCATACCGCTGGTTGCAGGCGCCAATCTTGGCTTGCTCGGGCTTGGCGGTAAAGATGAGCGTCGCTTCAGTATCGCCATGGGCACCGAGTTCCTGAGCCAGATCGGTGAGCTGGTCAGTGCCGCACTGGCTGTTCATCTTGAGGCCTGATGAGCTTCAAATCCGATCTAAACGATTTTTACCATTACCTTGAATCCGAACGCCGGTATTCACCGCATACACTGGCTGCCTATCAGCGTGATCTGAGAGCTTTTGTCGGCTTCAGCCGCCAGCGTGATGTTGGCAGCTGGAAGCAGATGGATGATCTGCATGTGCGTGCATTTGTCGCCAGTCAGCATCGCAAAGGACTGTCGGGCACCAGCTTGCAACGCCAGTTGTCTTCAATTCGTACCCTGTTCAATTTTCTGTGCCGCCATGGTCGAGCTGACAGCAACCCGGCACAGGGTGTACCGGCCCCCAGAGCACCGAAGCGTTTACCGGAGACCCTGAGCGTTGATCAGCTGGAAAGTCTGCTCGCATTTCCCGGTGATAACGCGCTTGCCTGCCGTGACCGTGCAGTGATGGAGCTGTTTTATGGCTGCGGTTTGCGTTTATCGGAATTGACCGGTCTCCAGCTCGGTGATATCGATTGGCAGCAAGCGACGGTGTTAGTCACCGGCAAAGGACGCAAGCAGCGACAGGTGCCGTTTGGCAGCAAGGCGGACACCGCCCTGAAGCAATGGCTGCAACATCGCGGTGCACTGGCAGATCCGGATGAAAAGGCGCTGTTCGTCAGCCGTAACGGAAAGCGCATCAGTAACAGCAGTATCCAGCAGCGCCTGAAAAAACGGGCGCTGCAGCAGGGCGTTGGTATTTCGCTGCATCCCCATATGCTGCGCCATTCCTTTGCTTCGCATATCCTGGAATCATCCAATGACCTGCGCGCGGTGCAGGAGTTGCTGGGCCATGCCAACCTGAGCACGACGCAGATATATACCCACCTCGACTTCCAGCACCTGGCCGGTGTTTATGACAAGGCGCATCCTCGCTCGAGGAAGTGATACAGCGCAAAGATAAATGCTGGTTTGAACCGCAGAGGCGCGGAGACGCAGAGAACTCTTTCTGAAGTGTCATTTCCTCACGGCGAAAGATCTGCATAAGGAAGGCGCGCCCCGGACTGAATGACAGTTATTTCTGTCACATCAATAAAAACCCTCCGTGTCTCCGCGCCTCTGCGGTGAATAAACACTTACAACATGTAAGTCAGTCCAGGCCATTGAAACAGGTATAATCGTCGCCATTAATACAAGTCGATATGATTAATTTCTACTGACCGTTATGCTGATTACGTTATCCCCTTCCAAGGGCCAGGATTTTGAAACACCGGGCCTGAGTAAAACATACAGCAAGCCCCGGGCGTTGAAGGATTCAGAATTGCTGATCAATGAATTGCGCAAGATCAGACCGAAAGATATCCAGCAACTGATGAGTGTCAGTGAAAATATTGCAAAGCTGACAGCTGATCGGTACCGGGCGTTCAAGACACCGTTTACTCCGAAAAACGCCAAGCAGGCAATATTTGCATTCAAGGGCGATGTCTACAGCGGTATTGATATCGAAAAATACAAGGAGTCCGATCTGAAGTATGCCCAGGATCATCTGCGTATTCTTTCCGGTTTATATGGCTGCCTGCGACCACTGGATCTGGTCCAGCCCTATCGACTGGAGATGAAAACAAAATTGCCGAATGCGCGCGGCGATAACCTCTACCAGTTCTGGGGTGACAGGATCACTGATGAGTTGAACAGGGAACTGGAGGAGCAGAAACAACCGGTGCTGGTGAATCTGGCCTCCAATGAGTATTTCAAGTCAGTGAAACCGAAAAAACTCAAGGGCCGTTTGCTGAACATCAATTTCAAGGAGACCAGGGACGGCAAAACACGCGTTGTTGCCATATTTGCCAAGCGTGCGCGTGGCATGATGGCTGATTACATACTGCGCAACCGCATTGAGAATCCGGAAGATATCAAGCAATTCAGAGAAGGCGGCTACCGGTTCTCCAAACAGCTGTCGGATGACAGTCAGTGGACTTTTGTCCGTCCGCAGCCATCATCTGGCTAATACGTGTAAAATTACGACCTTTTTCAGCCATTTATATTTAGCAGGAGTTTCGCGTGGAGAATTTTCATGGCACCACGATTCTGACTGTCCGCCGTGACGGCGCCGTTGTTGTTGGCGGCGATGGCCAGGTAACGCTGGGTGATACCATCATGAAGGGCAATGCCACCAAGGTGCGCAAGCTTTATCAGGACAGGGTCATCGCCGGCTTCGCCGGCGCCACGGCCGATGCGTTTACCTTGCTGGAGCGTTTTGAGAGCATGCTGGAGAAACACAACGGTCAGCTCAGAAGGGCGGCTGTGGAACTGGCGAAAGACTGGCGCACCGATCGCATGTTGCGCCGGCTGGAAGCAATGATGATCGTCGCAGACAGGGATTCGTCGCTGCTGATTTCCGGAACCGGGGATGTGATTGATGCCGTCGATGACCTGATAGCCATTGGCTCAGGCGGGCCCTATGCGCAATCGGCAGCGCGGGCACTGTTTGATAATACACAGCTGGGAGCCAGGGAAATTGTTGAAAACAGCCTGAAGATCGCAGCAGATATCTGCATATATACCAATCATTCCCTCACGATCGAAGAAATTACCAGATAATGGTACTAATCAAGAGATTTAGATATGTCTGAAATGACCCCGCGTGAAATCGTACAGGAGCTGGACAAGCATATTATTGGCCAGGACGCTGCCAAGCGCGCCGTTGCTATCGCCTTGCGCAACCGTTGGCGCCGTATGCAGATCCATGAGGATCTGCGCAATGAAATCACGCCCAAGAACATTCTGATGATTGGACCAACCGGTGTCGGCAAAACCGAAATTGCCCGCCGGCTGGCTCACCTGGCCAGGGCGCCATTCGTCAAGGTCGAGGCAACCAAGTTTACCGAAGTCGGCTATGTTGGACGCGAAGTAGACTCGATCATTCGAGATCTTGTCGATATCTCGATAAAAACTACGCGTGAACACGAGATGGAAAAAGTACGCCACCTGGCCGAGGACGCTGTTGAGGAACGCATCCTCGATGCCCTGTTGCCGCCGCCACGTGACAGTTTTGGCGAACCCGAGGCAGAGCGCGATTCATCGACCCGGCAGAAATTCCGCGTCAAGTTGCGCGAAGGCCGGCTCGATGACAAGGAAATCGAAATCGATGTCACCGTGAAGCCGGTCGGAGTGGAGATCATGGCGCCTCCGGGCATGGAAGAAATGACCAGTCAGCTGCAGGGCCTGTTTCAGAACATGTCCAGCGAAAAGAAAAAAACGCGCAAGATGACCATAGCGCAGGCAAGAAAGCTGTTGCTGGATGAAGAGGCGGCCAAGTTAATCAAGGATGACGAAATCAAGACCAGGGCGCTGGAGAATGCCGAACAGAATGGCATTGTCTTCATTGATGAGATCGACAAGGTGGCGAAACGTGCGGAAACGGGCGGTGCTGATGTCTCGCGTGAAGGTGTGCAGCGCGACCTGCTGCCGCTGGTTGAGGGCTGCACGGTGACGACCAAGTACGGCATGGTTAAGACCGACCATATCCTGTTTATTGCTTCCGGGGCATTTCATTTGTCCAAGCCGTCCGACCTGATTCCGGAGCTGCAGGGGCGCCTGCCTATCCGTGTTGAGTTCACCGCGCTCAATGCCGGTGATTTCAAGCGTATTCTGACAGAACCGGATGCCTCGCTCACAACCCAGTATTCAGCATTGATGAAGACCGAAGGTGTTAATCTTGAGTTTGCCGATAGCGGTGTTGAGCGCGTCGCCGAAGTCGCGTTTGACGTGAATGAACGCTCGGAAAACATCGGTGCGCGCCGACTGCATACAGTGATGGAGCGCCTGCTTGAAGAGGTTTCATTTGATGCGCCTGACAAGGCAGGGCAGAATCTGGTCGTCGACAGGGAGTACGTTGATCACAGCCTGGGTGAGCTCATCGAAGATGAGGATCTTAGTCGTTATATTCTTTAATAATGAAATGTTTTTGTAATATCCGTGGGTAATGCTGAAAAATCTTCATTATTAGCACAACACAACTGGATTAAAGTATCGTTATGCCAAGACCAACCAGTATAAATCTGCACCAGAAAAGCAAAACGCTTGAGATCGAATTCGATGACGGCAGCAACTTCAAGCTGCCGTGCGAATACCTGCGCGTTTATTCACCATCAGCGGAAGTCACCGGCCACGGTCCCGGCCAGGAAGTGCTCCAGCTCGGCAAAGAGGATGTCAATATCACGGCCATCGAACCGCAGGGCAATTATGCGGTGAAACTGGTATTCGATGACCGCCATGATACCGGCCTTTATACCTGGGACTATCTCTACGATCTGGGTTCGGATTATGACAACAAGTGGAAGGACTACCTGGAACGCGTTCAAGCAGCGGGTCACGAGAGAAAAAAAACGGAATAGTCCACCGATGAACGCGGATAAACACAGATATAAAGAGAGTGATCTATTCATTCGTAATAAGCGTTTTTGACAAACTTTCAGTTACATTAATACTAAAGGGGGACACATAAATGGCATATACGTATATAACATCTGTGTTCATCTGTGTTCATCCGTGGATTCATTAACACATGTCTAGAAAAACACATTTTGGTTACAAACAGGTTGATGCCGACAAGAAGGAAAGTCTTGTAGCGGGTGTGTTTGACTCGGTCGCGAGTAAATACGACGTGATGAATGATGTGATGTCATTCGGTATCCATCGTATCTGGAAAAAAATTACGCTGGCACATACCGGCCTGAAAAAAGGACAGCGCGCACTTGATGTTGCGGGCGGGACCGGTGACCTGACCATTGAATTGTCAAAGCAGGTCGGAGCCGAAGGTGAGGTGGTGATGTCTGACATCAATGCCACCATGCTGGAGCAGGGCCGCCGCCGCCTGATGGATAAAGGTATAGCGGGGAATGTCAGGTTTGTAGTGGCTAATGCCGAAGAACTGCCGTTTGAAGATAACAGCTTTGACTGCATCACCATAGCTTTCGGTTTGCGCAATGTCACCAACCAGGACAAGGCGCTGGCATCGATGTATCGTGTTCTCAAACCGGGTGGTCGCTTGCTGGTGCTGGAATTCTCAAAGCCGGTCGTGCCAGGACTTAACAAGGCATACGATTTTTATTCCTTCAATATTCTGCCGAAGATGGGCAAGGTCATCGCAAGCGACGAAGACAGTTATCGTTATCTCGCCGAATCCATTCGCATGCACCCTGACCAGGAGACGCTGAAAAATATGATGCAGAATGCAGGCTTTGAAAGATGTACTTATCATAATATGACGGGGGGCATTGTCGCCCTGCACAAGGGATTCAAGCTTTGACATCACCAGGACTGCTTGAAACGGCCTTGAATAGCTATCTGGCGCTTGACCCTGAAGCGCCCGGGAAATTGCAGGCCTTTGATGGCAAAGTCATTTGCATTGATGTCAGGGGACCGGACAGGAAACTCTATCTTTTAATTAATGATAAAAGAATCAGCGTTAACCTGAACCATGATACCGAGCCGGATGCATCGATCAGCGGGTCGCCGGCAGCACTGGTCAAACTGGGTATTCACCGGGACAGTGCATCACTGTTTTTCGCGGGTGAAGTTGAAATACGAGGAGATACAAGGCTTGGGCGCAAATTCAAGTCGTTGCTGGCAGAAATGCAAATTGACTGGGAGGAGCACCTGTCCAGGCTGGTCGGCGACATTGCCGCACACCGTCTGGTGAGTGTATTCAATGAAGTCATCAACTGGAGTGCGTCTGCAACCAGCAACCTTACTGATGATGTCAGTGAGTATTTACAGGAAGAGAGCAGGGACGTGGTCAGTGGTCCTGAAATGGACATTTTTTTTCAACAGGTAGACCGTTTGAGAGATGATACGGAAAGGCTGCTGGCCCGTACCGATCGGTTATCAGATTTAAACAGGCAATAAAATGATCAGCCCGGGACAGTTTTTTCGATTGCTGCGCATAAACTTTGTCTTGATGCGGCACGGCCTCGATGACATCGTCTTTGCTACCCACCTGTTTCGTCCGTTTCGCTTTCTGATTTATCTGAATCCGGTTAACTGGTTCCTGCGCAAACGTGCCTCACGTGCGGAAAGGGTAAGACGGTCTCTGGAAGACCTGGGACCGATATTCATCAAGTTTGGCCAGATGCTGTCGACACGCAGAGACTTGCTGCCTGATGATATTGCTGACGGGCTGGAAAGGCTGCAGGATGCAGTGCCGCCTTTTCCCGGTGTCAAAGCACAACAGATCATAGAGAAAGCATTTGGCTGTCCGATTGACCAGACATTTGATGCTTTTGAGCCGGAGCCGCTTGCTTCCGCATCTATTGCCCAGGTACATGCTGCAAAACTGAAAAATGGCAAGGAAGTGGTTATCAAGGTATTGCGGCCCGATGTGTTGCCTATTATCCGCCGTGACATTTCCCTGCTTTATATTATTGCCGAACTGGCTTCGCGTTATTCATCACAAGCCAGGCGACTACGCCCGATTGAAGTTGTTTCCGAATATGAAAAAACCATCCTTGATGAACTCGACCTGTTACGGGAAGCGGCAAATGCAAGCCAGTTAAGGCGCAATTTTGAAGGCGCAACCAGCCTGTACGTGCCCGAAGTATACTGGGATTACACCTACAAGAACGTTCTGGTTATGGAGCGTATCTATGGAGTCCCTATCCGTAACATTGATGAGTTGAAAGCCAACAATACCAACATGGAGCGCCTTGCTGAACTGGGTGTGGAAATCTTTTTTACCCAGGTATTCAAGCATAATTTTTTTCACGCCGACATGCACCCGGGAAACATATTTGTTGATATTTACGACCCGCAGCATCCGAAATATGTCGCGGTCGATTTTGGCATCGTCGGTACACTTAATACGGTAGACAAGCGCTACCTGGCGGAAAATTTTCTTGCTTTTTTTCAGCGTGATTATCACAAGGTGGCGAGGCTGCATGTTGAGTCAGGCTGGGTACCGGCCGGAACCCGCGTTGATGAATTCGAATCGGCGATTCGCAGCGTTTGCGAGCCGATCTTCGAGCGCCCGCTGAAAGACATTTCATTCGGCCAGCTTCTATTGCGTCTGTTCCAGACTGCACGCCGGTTCAATATGGAAGTACAGCCGCAACTGGTGCTGTTGCAAAAAACACTGCTCAACATCGAGGGCCTCGGGCGACAACTCTATCCTGATCTCGATTTATGGAAAACGGCAAAACCGTTCCTGGAGCGCTGGATGGAAGAACAGGTCGGCGTCCCTTCTATGGTCAACGCGTTGAAAGACAATATTCCCCACCTGGTGGAAAAGCTGCCGGAAATGCCCGGTATGATCTATGCATTGACGAAGAAAATTGCCGAAGGCGACGAGCATCGGGAGCATCTGCAGGAAATGCAGCGAATTCGTGACGAAATCAGGCGCAGTAATCAGCGCACTGTTTTGACAATAGCCGGTACAGGGCTTTTAATGGGTGGGCTTATTGTCTTTGGTCTCGATGGCTTCACACCGACCCAGGTCTGGGGTGCACCGCTGATATCATGGATTGTGGGTGGGCTGGGCGCATTTATTCTGCTGGTATCCTTGCAGGACTAGAAGACCGGGCATGACGACATGCCCGCTGGGTGGAACCGATAAATTTAAATATATCTGATGACCGATAACATTGAATTCGCCATAGATGAATCTGCAGCAGCCGATGTGTCGCATATTCTTGATGATCTCAATGAGGCACAACGTCAGGCTGTTACCGCGCCACCGGGTCACATGCTGGTGCTTGCCGGAGCGGGCAGCGGTAAAACCCGGGTTCTGGTGCATCGAATCGCCTGGCTTTGCCAGGTAGAGGGTGCATCGCCATTCAATATTTTTGCCGTGACCTTTACCAACAAGGCGGCGGCGGAAATGCGCTCTCGTGTAGAAAGGTTGCAGGGTATGCCATCCGCCGGGATGTGGGTGGGCACATTTCATGGCCTGTCCCATCGTTTGCTGCGTTCACACTGGAAAGAAGCCGGACTGCCCCAGACATTCCAGATTCTTGATGCCGATGACCAGTATCGATTGATAAGACGCGTGTTAAAAGCGCTGGAGCTGGATGAAAGTCGCTGGCCACCGCGCCAGGCGCAGGCATTCATCAACGCACGCAAGGATGAAGGCCAGCGGCCACAGCATATCGACACCTCACACAACCCTGTCTACACGCAACTTGTTCGAATATATACCGCCTATGAAGCGGCATGTCAAAGAGCAGGGGTGATTGATTTTGCGGAAATGCTGCTGAGAACGCTCGAGCTGTTGCGCGACAATGATTCTTTGCTCGAGCATTACCAGAACCGTTTCAAGCACATACTCGTCGATGAATTCCAGGACACCAATACCATCCAGTATGCATTAATACGACTGCTTGCCGGGAACAGGAACAAGGTGTTCATCGTTGGTGATGATGACCAGGCCATATATGCCTGGCGTGGCGCGCGCGTGGAAAACATCCACAGATTTCAGCAGGATTTTAAAGACGCCCAGATTGTGAGGCTGGAGCAGAATTACCGGTCGACAACAACTATCCTGTCTGCAGCAAATGCCTTGATTGACAACAATAATGATCGTCTCGGCAAGAAACTCTGGACCAGCGGCGAAGATGGTGAACAGATACTTTTCTATAATGCGTTCAACGAACTTGACGAAGCACGCTTTGTAATCGAACGCGCACGACAATGGACAGAGCAGGGCCATGCGCGCTCTGACATCGCGATTCTTTACCGCTCCAACGCTCAATCACGTGTGTTTGAGGAACGGCTGGTCAGCGAGGGCATACCCTACCGCGTCTATGGCGGCCTGCGATTTTTTGAACGCGCCGAGATTAAAGACGCACTCGCCTATCTACGTCTGATCGATAACAGGAATGATGATGCATCTTTTGAGCGTGTCGTGAACACACCCACCCGTGGTATTGGTGACCGAAGTGTTGAAAAAATACGTCAGGTGGCCAGGGAAAAGGATTATTCCATGTGGGAAGCTGCACGCACCTTACTGGACAGCAAGGAACTTGCAGCCCGGGCCACGAATGCAATAGCAGGGTTCATCCGCCTGATTGATACCCTGTCTGCCGACACAACCGATCTGGACCTGTTTGAACAGGTAGAACACGTCATACATGCAAGCGGTTTGATCGAGTATTACAGCAAGGAAAAATCTGAAAAAGCCGAAGCCCGCGTAGAAAACCTTGAAGAGCTGGTGACTGCGGCGCGCGGTTTTGATTACGATGCCGAATCTTCCTCTGATGAGGCGTGGCAGGACATGGACAAGTTGACGGCTTTTCTAACGCATGCTGCACTTGAAGCCGGTGAAGGGCAGGCCAGGGAATGGGAAGACTGTATTCAGCTGATGACGCTGCACAGTGCAAAAGGCCTGGAGTTTCCACTGGTGTTCATAGTAGGACTGGAAGAAGGCCTGTTTCCAAGTCAGCGTTCACTGGATGAAGAAGGCAAGCTCGAGGAAGAGCGCAGGCTTTGTTATGTCGGCATTACGCGTGCCAGAAAACAGCTGGTGCTGACTTCAACAGAGCACCGGCGGCTGTATGGCCAGGATATGTACCCGACGCCATCACGCTTTGTTAGCGAAATACCGGAGCATTTGTTGAACGAAGTACGTTCAAGGCCTTCAGTGTCACAACCGTTGTACTCACCAAAGTCGCACCAGACAGAGACCATAAACGGGATTGGTGTAGGGCAGCGGGTCAGGCATGCAAAATTTGGCGAGGGTGTCGTGATCAATCTGGAGGGCAATGGTGCGCATGCGAGGGTTGAGGTAAATTTCGAACATGCTGGCACCAAGTGGCTGGTATTGGCCTATGCCAACTTGCAACCAGTTGGATAGCAGGGATTAACGCAAAGTCATTGACTGTTGTGTGAATTGCTTAAAGGTTGTTATTAATAAATATTAACTTTGCGAACTCTGCGTCTTCGCGCTGAAATTATATAAATAATATGAGAATGAATATGAAGCGTCGTGACTTTATAAAAAAAGCGGGTATCAGTGGTATTGCGGCTGGCAGTGTCGCTGCACCGGCGATTGTCAGGGCCGACAGGAAACTGAAATGGAAAATGGTGACAACCTGGCCGAA
>JASFVM010000155.1:0-6616 GCA_050049835.1 Gammaproteobacteria bacterium | reverse complement strand
ACATCAATAGTAGCAACCCGTGTTTGTGCGTTTATGGGTATGTTGCCTCCTTTAATGTATTCATACATCACATCGTAGCTGTCATTAACAACCAGGGCGCTGACGTTTTGCATAACATAACTCTTACCGATGAATATTCGGTCGTCAGCTGTTTCACCGTGTAAATAAAATTGTGCATAGTCGTTGCTGTCTTCAGGAAAAGCCTGATTGTTCAGTGTAAACACGGGTGAAAGGAAGGTAGCGAGCAC
Organism: Gammaproteobacteria bacterium; assembly: GCA_050049835.1. Lineage (GTDB taxonomy): Bacteria > Pseudomonadota > Gammaproteobacteria > SZUA-229 > SZUA-229 > JABDQW01. Next base: position 6,368 of record JASFVM010000155.1, on the reverse strand, counting down.
ATTGATGCGTATACTTTGTGATGTATCGAGCAGCAACCCGTTGGTAATCGTGTTTTGCGGGTTTCTGGGTATATCATTGCCATCTGTGTGTTTGTATACGATGTCATAGGTTCCCGAGATAATTTTCGCAGTACCTTCTCCGTCATTGCTATAGCCGAGTAAAAATTCATCGCTGGGTGCTGTTCCCCTGAAATGAAACTCGGCGACCTGAAACTGGCTGCTGGTAAAGTTATTACCGTTCAGGGTAAAAGTCCCGGTGATATCAACAGATGCAATATCGACAGGCAGTGCCTGGTCAGCATTTAACACTACATTTTCTGCTACAACGGCATTTGTATTCTGTGGCACCTGGTCGCCAGTTTCATGCTGATAAATGACGTTATAGGTACCGCGTATTATTTTAATCGCTGGCGGACTGTCTGTATGGGTGTTAGTCAACAATATCTGATCGTTATTATTACCGGTGCCTCTGAGATAAATATTGGCGTCCTGGTATTCACTCACAGGAAACGCATTGCCATTATGGGTTATTTGAGGCGTGATCAACGCTGACTGAATATTCAGGTTGTATCAGCGTTCGCAGCGTTGATTAATTGATTGCCCGCGATACTGGCTTCTGAATTCAATGGTACGCTTGTGCCTGTTTCATGGGCATAGACTATATCGTATGTTCCTTCAATAACATTGACGATAAGCGGCAGCTCGTAAGTCGCGCCCAGTTCAGCGCGATCGCCGTCTGCGTTGAGCAACAGGAAGTCACCATCTTCATACTGGCTCACCGGGAATGCGGCATTGTCCAGTGTTACATCCAGTCGGAAGCTGACGGTGGTGATATCGATGACCACGACCGAGGTCGTGTTATCAATCACAACCGTGTCAACGATGGCATTCTGATTCAATGGTACCATCGCGCCCGGGGTTTCCACCTGGTAGATCACATCATAGGTGCCCGGCATCAGCCAGACCGGATCAATGGCCGCATGGCTGTTACCGAGCAGTATGCGTTCACCACCATCATCGCGCTGCAGGTAGAACACTGCGTCATCGTATTCACTTGCGGGAAAACTGACGCCATTGAGGGTAAAAGTAAATTTCACAGAATAGGCAGGCACGTCGATATCCAGCACCTGGTCATTCATCAGCGGCAATGCAGTAGCAATGTTATTGCCATTGTTTACCGGAACCAGGTTGCCACCCTGGCTGAATGTATACTGGCTATTGTAATTACCGGCGACTATGTAGGCTGCATAATTGCCGACATAACTGTTCCCCAGCACGACCTGATTGTTCTGGCCGTCTGCCAGTGATATCAAGCCGTTCTCATATTGACTCAGCGGAAAGGGGCTGCCATTTAAACTGAAATCTCCCTCTAACAAAACAGAAGGGACATTGATGGGTGCCTGGATGGTAGCCGCTACTTCATTGCCATCATTATCTGAGCACGCAGTTAATAATATTGTTAATAAACAAAGTAACGCCAGGCCAGGTTGTTTCATTGTTACCTCTGCACGCCGACGGGGTAATTTCAATAGAATAATAGAGACCCTGCTATCAAGTCCAGCTTGTAAACTACGCATAAACGCGTCGGACCAGTGTAACAATATGAATTAGATAACATTTATGCAAAATTCAGCAAGGAAAACAGGCTTGAAAGCTCCTTTTAACGCCAGCAATCGCATTCCAGGCATTCACCATAGTAAAGCTGCTTGCTTCGAGCACTGTTTTTGCCACGAAAAACAGTGCCTTTAGCAGCAAATCCTGCCGTAAAAAGCCTTTTATGCATTTAATAACAATATGTTGCGCTGGTCCGACCCGATGGTTTAGCAGTCTGTCCCCTGTTTTTTTCTATTTTTTTTAAAACACGTAATTGATCGCGGCAAAGCCCTTGATCACATAGTCCTGATCTACAATGGGACTGTTGGTAACCTCATCGCTGAATTTCTCAATATTCGCATCCATAACGAAAAGCCACTCACGTGTAATTTCAATGAACAGACCGACGCCTGCCTCGACACTGGTCGTGCTGTCCAGTTCGTAAGACGGCCTCGCCACCGTTGCCCTGTCGGCGGGTACGCCAAAATCATAATTGGCAATTTCGGAGTTCATATAGTTGACACCCAACTGGGGTGTAAAGCGGAATATACCGGATTGCAGGACCTTGCTTAAGACCAGACGGGCAACGCCCCCACCAATTCTGTCGAGAACATCGTATTCATAAGCCAGTTCCAGATCGAGCACGCCGGGTAATTCGGCCTGGACAGCGAGCCCTGCCAGAAAAGTATCTTCCCTGTCACCCATACCGGCAAGGAAGGGGCTGTCCTCTTCCTGGTAAACTCCGATACGGTATTGTCCGGCGAGTGCCAGGCGCAGTTTGCCGCTGCCGGCAATACCAAACTGGATTCGGGGGCCGAATACCTGTAAACGTTCGCCGGTATATGTGATCGCTGGTATGAACTGGTAGACACCACCGCTATATTCACGGTAAGGACTGGTGCGGGCGATAACACCGGCGCCCACACCCAACCGTCCTGACTTGCCCAGTGGCAGATAAAGTTCCACATCGATGTGACGTGTTTGATCTTGTTCGATAACGAAGGCAGCACGGCTAAAGCTGGGCGGAGCCTTGGGTGCATAGCGGTTTGAAAATCCGATGAACTCTATGGGTATGCCTATGAAGTTCTTATCGATGCTGTTACTGTCATTCTCATCATGGTAAACGAGCAATGCGTATTCGCCTGGCGGCAGGTTGTCGATGATGTAGGGATCACCGCCATCAACGCTATATCTGACGGTTTTAACCGGCTTGCGCAGGGCGCCAAACGCATTGGCCGAATCATAAAGCTGGAACTCGATCGTGCCGGATTGCGGAGGATTATCCAGGCTGATCGTCAACGTGGCGGCACTGGCCGGTATGCTGCCCAACAGCAGGCATGTCGAAATGACAATCCTGCTGCAACCTGAAAATGCCAGCGCCCTGATGAGCACCATCATGATCGTTGTCGTCCCGGTTGCCTACCGGTCTGAGCACCGCGCTGTGTCACAGCTAACACGACAATCAGTTGACGTCTATCATGACTTCATTGCGGCGCAGGAAAGGAATCGTCCACGGTGGATTGTATCCTGCCCAACGTGGTTCTGAGACAGGCATCAGGCCATTGGCCGCAATCCACTGCCTGAGCTGAACCGTTTTATCATCGATCGCATTTTCATCCGACAATCCCGAGTAGCGAATGACCGCCACTCGTTTCTGAGGCTGGCTGGAGAGTTTTATGTCTTGTTGCAAGGGTTGAGGTGCGGTCTGGATCGAATAGTCTGCCGGTAATACAAACATATAGCGCCAGCCCTGTTCATTTTTTTGTTCCAGTACCGGCACAGTCATATCGATTTTTTCACCGTTGCCATATCCGCCTGGATCGGCAATGACCGGTGCAGTCATCGCGATTTCGCTGGAGGAAGTATTCTCTCCGGAAATGTATCCAAACAACTTGCGAAAAGCCTGGTTGCCTGCTTGATCAAAATCGCCTTCGACATAGGTTTCAGCAATCAGCATCGGTTCGTACAGGCGAAGTTCGTAATTATCATCGGCAATAAGTAAATCATAACGTGCTTCTTCTACATTATTGATACCAAATGCACTGCAGCCTGATATCAAGGGAATTATGATCAAGCTCGAACTTAAAAGGCGCATACTGTTACCCGTATTCATGATTCTGATGACGCAACAGTAAACTATCTTGTGTGAAGATTTTGTGAAAATGCGACAAAGCATCGGGACATAAAATGCGGGAAAAAATGGGGACAGACCACGGCTTCTGATCCGGGAGATAAAAACGTGGTCTGCCCCCTATTCTTATTTCGTGATCAGCATCAGGCCGAAACCGGCCCGAGCATTACGATGAGTGCAGTAGTCAGTGCTCCGGAAATGGCTGTCAATATCCATTTCATATATTCGACAACACTCTTATCACTGGAGCGATCTTTACGTTTATGTAACATGGCTCTACCTCGCTTGAGTGTCTGTTTTTTTTCAACGGTCGGATTGATTCGCTCCAACCCCTGTTATTTTTATCAGAGGGCGTTGTTACTCGAAAGTTCAGTGCCAGGTACCGTGCAAAAAAAGGTGACGGAGGTATTATTGTTTAACCATTGAGCTTACCTGGTCAATATTTAATCCCTCCGTCACCTTTTATCATATGCGGGCCACTGGCGCGGACGATTCGATCTCGGCAATCAGTTTGCGAATCCTTTTTTCCGAGGCCGGGCCTTGCGTTTTCATCGGCTGGGCAAAACAACTGATACGAAACTCCTCGATCATCCAGCGCAGCTGTTCCAGCTTTTCCGTCGCCTCGGCCTGCTCCTCCAGCACCAGGTAGCGCTGCCACAGTTCCCGAATCAACGGCAGAGAACGATCGGCCTGTCCGTTGTGTTGTGCCGATTTCTCGATTCGCTTCAACAGGGCCTGAAAATACGCTGGCAGTCGTGACAACCGCGCCGGTGCGATATCGTACACGAATCCAGCATAGACCAGATGGTCACATTGCTCGCGGATATCAGACAGATGGTCTTCACTCAACGGTGCCTCGCGCAAGCGCTCACTCACATCGCTATGCAACTTCAGGATGTTATGCACCAGCTCGGCTATGCGATTGGCCGTCGCAATAAACTGTGGCTTGTGTTCCGCGATGGTTGAATCAAACTCGGCGCTTTGCTCAGGCAGGCGTTCGGACAGAAAGCAGGCAAATATGCTCGCCATGATGATATCTTCGATCAACGCCTGTTTGCTGCCGATCTTGATATACAGCAGTGCAGACTGATCGATCTCAGGCAGGTTTTTGCGCAGGTATTTGATGTTTTGTCTGAGCTCGAATGCGATCAGGCGGGCGATGCCGCTGGCATGGTGCAGGCGTGCAGCGTCACGCGTTTCGAACAACTCGATCGCAACCGAGTCATGGCAATCAACCAGCGCGGGGAAAGCTGTAATCACGTTGCCATTGCGTTTGATTTCCACGCGTTCTGGCAAACGACCGAAATCCCAGGTGCTGATGCCCTGGCGACTGATCGAGTCATCGTGTTGAACCTGCTGCTCGAAGCGCAGGTTTGCCTGGTCCGAATATTTTTCCTTGAGTTGCTGCAGGGATCTCGAGCAGGCGATATCGACGCCATTCTCCTGCAGGCAGTAACGCATCAGGAAATGCCTGTCGATGCGATCCGGCCGCCACTGGTCCAGCGCTACGCTGACGCCGGTCATACGCTGCAGTTGCCTGGACAGCTGTTCATAGAATGGCTTGTGCGGATCCAGTGCCTCGGTACAGGCCCGGGCGAAATCAGGTACCGGGATAAAGTTCTTGCGCAACTGTTTGGGCAGGCTTCGCAGCAATGACTGGACCTTGTCCTGCAACAGGCCCGGCACCAGAAAATCAAAATCGGCATCATCAAACTGGTTCAGCACCGCAAGTGGTATGAACACGGTCACACCATCAGCATCGTCCGCCGGATCGAACACATATTGCAGGCGCAGGGTCTGGTTTTTGACATGCAGGAACTCCGGATAGGTGACCGCATCGTGTTGATGTTCTTGCGCGAGGATATCCTGCTCGAACAGCGTCAGGCTTTTGATCGTCCCGGCATCGAGTGTTTTCACCCAGGCTTCGAACGAGACAGCATCGACAATCGTCGCCGGCAGACGTTGATCATAAAAATCGTAGATCTGCTCCTCGCCGATCAACAGATCACGCCGCCGCTCGCGTTCTTCCTGGCCGCGGTAATACTCGATCAGCTTGCGATTGGCGTTGATGAATTCGACGCTGGTACGGTAACGCCCTTCGACCAGCGCTTCACGAATGAAGATCTCGCGCGATGCTTTCCGGTTGACCCTGGCATAATTGACACGTTTGCCCGTCTCGACCAACAGACCATAGATGCGCGTGTTGCGATACGCCCCGACACGACCCTGTTTTTCCTGCCAGTGCGGTTCGTAGTATTCGTACTGATGCAGATGCTGCAGGTCGGTGATCGCCCAGTGCGGATTCATCACCGCAACCGTGTGCGCATAGAGGCGACCGGTATCGATCAATGAGAATGCCATGATCCACTTCGGTGTCTTCTTCGCCAGCGCGGAGCCGGGAAATATCACGGTCTCACGGTCGCGCGTGGTCTTGTAGATACCTTCCGGATCGCGGTATGCAATATGACTCGGTATGCCCGAGAGAATCGCACGGTGCACCAGGTCGAGATCGGCTTCAGCGCTGTTGAAGTAGAGCTTGAGCTCCCTGGCCTGCGTACGGATTTGCTGATAGATGTCCTGCCATTCACGCACGCGTAACCAGGACAGGTACTGTTTTTTGCACCATTTGGCAAACCGGTTTCGA
>JASFVM010000154.1:0-6682 GCA_050049835.1 Gammaproteobacteria bacterium | reverse complement strand
CTGGTGGCTGGATGCTTTACCAAGAGCCATGAGTTGAAATCCCTGTTTCACCTGATGGCTTTTTTAACTTTAAGGTTTTAATTTTTTTTCAGGAGTTTTCCAATGGCTTTTATCAAGCTGACCGATCTCGATTTAGCAGGCAAGCGCGTTTTGATTCGTGCCGATCTCAATGTACCGGTAAAGGATGGCAAAGTGACTTCGGATGCGCGTATTACCGCATCGATGCCGACCATAGAGCATTGCATCAAGGCGGGCGCCAGGGTCATGGTGATGTCGCATCGCGGCCGCCCGGAAGAAGGCAAGGTGGACGAAGAAAATTCCATGCAGCCAATTGCAGATGACATGTCTGCCAAGCTGGGCAAGGAAGTGCGCCTGGTCAAGGATTATCTCGACGATGCACCGGAGTTGGCAGATGGTGAAGTGGTTCTGTTCGAGAATGTACGCTTCAATGTCGGCGAGAAAAAAGACGATGAGGCGCTGGCGAAGAAATACGCGGCGCTTTGTGATGTGTTCGTCATGGATGCATTCGGTACCGCGCACCGTGCGCAGGCGTCAACCCATGGTGTCGGTGTACACGCGCCAATTGCCTGTGCCGGTTTGTTGCTTTCCGAGGAACTGGACAGTCTGGCCAAGGCGCTTGCCAATCCGGCGCGCCCGATGGTTGCCATCGTTGGCGGCTCCAAGGTGTCGACCAAGCTGACTGTACTCGAAGCACTTTCCGAGAAGGTCGACCAGCTGGTTGTTGGCGGCGGTATCGCCAATACCTTCCTCAAGGCCACCGGCCACAATGTCGGTAAATCACTCTGTGAAAATGACCTGGTCGATACCGCCAACGCGCTGATCGAAAAAATGAAGGCGCGCGGTGCGAATATCCCGATTGCAACGGATGTCGTTTGCGGCAAGGAATTCAGCGAAACCGCTGAAGCAACGCTGAAATCAGCGGATGCTGTTGAAGATGACGATATGATTTTTGATATTGGCCCGGATTCGGCCAAAGAGCTGGCCGACATCATCAGCAAGGCCGGTACCATCGTATGGAACGGCCCGGTTGGTGTATTCGAGTTTGACCAGTTCGGCGAAGGCACCAAAACGGTCTCCATGGCGATTGCCAATTCCGAGGGCTTCAGCCTGGCCGGTGGCGGCGACACCATTGCCGCAATCCAGAAATATGATATCTACGACAAGGTCTCCTACATCTCGACCGCCGGTGGCGCATTCCTCGAATACCTGGAAGGCAAGACCCTGCCGGCAGTTGCGATGCTGGAAGCAAAGGCCAATAAATAGTAACGAGTCACTGTTGAGAGTAACGAGGAAATGATTACTTACGACTGCTGTGTCATGACGAGATCAGATTTTTATCACCTCGTCCCTCGTCCCTCGCCACTCGTCCCTGTTTTTTATGCGTAGAACCAAAATAGTTGCCACGCTGGGACCTGGCTCCAGTTCACCTGAAGTGATCGAGGAGATGATCAGGGCGGGCGTTGATGTTTTTCGCCTCAACTTTTCTCATGGTACGCATGAAGAGCAGCGGCATCGAAATGAATTGATTCGCGCCGGTAGCGAGAAAGTCGGTCGTATTGTTGGTGTGCTCGCTGACTTGCAGGGGCCAAAAATCCGTACCGGCAGATTCGTTGGCAGTCATGTCCAGCTGATAAGAGGTGAAGGTTTCATCCTGGACGCCGATCTCGGTGAAGATGAAGGCACGAATGAGCGTGTGGGTATTACCTACAAGGATTTGCCCGGGGATGTTAAGCCCGGTAACCTGCTTATGCTCGATGATGGTCGTGTCGAGCTTGAAGTTGTCGAAGTCGATGGCAACGAGATTCACTGTGTTGTCGGCTACACCTGTGAGCTGTCTGACAATAAAGGAATAAACCTCAAGGGTGGCGGTTTGTCGGCGCCGGCATTGACCGATAAGGACAAGAAAGACATCAAGGTCGCTGCCGAGCTTGGCGTAGATTATGTGGCGCTGTCGTTTGCACGTTCCGCCGATGATGTGAATCTTTGCCGAAAGTATGTGCGTCAGGCGGGAAGCGAGGCCGGCATCGTAACCAAGGTCGAACGCGCCGACGCAATCACCAATATTGATGAGGTTATCGAGGCGTCGGATGTCATTATGGTCGCACGTGGTGACCTTGGCGTAGAGCTGGGTGATGCCGAGTTGCCGGCTATCCAGAAGAGCATAATCAAGAAATCGCGTGACCTTAACAAGGTGGTGATTACGGCGACCCAGATGATGGAATCGATGATAGACAACCCGATTCCCACGCGTGCCGAGGTGTTTGATGTGGCCAACGCTGTTCTGGACGGCACCGATGCGGTTATGCTGTCGGGTGAAACCGCTGTCGGTCGCTACCCGGTCAAGGTGGTACAGGCGATGAGTCGTATTTGCGCGCACGCGGAGCAGCAAAATGAGGCATTAACATCGGATCACCGCGTTAACCTTATGTTTGGCAGGGTTGATGAGGCCATCGCGATGGCTACAATGTACACCGCGAATCATCTCGATGTGGTTGCCATTGCATCACTGACGGAATCCGGTGCCACTGTATTGTGGATGTCACGTATCAGTTCGGGCATTCCGATATTTGCCCTGACCAGGCACCGCAAGACACAGCGTAAGGTAGCGTTGTACAGGGGGGTTTATCCGGTGAATATCGAAAACGATAATATCGGTCCAGTGAATGTGACGCAGACGGTTGTCGATATTCTGTTGAAGAGAAACATCGTGGAAAAAGGTCAGCGTATCATCATGACGCGCGGTGATCTGATCGGCGAAAAGGGTGCAGGTACGAATTCAATGAAGATTGTCGACATCCCTGCATAAACGAATTTACATAGAATTTAAATCAATAGAAAAACTACCTAGTTTTCAGGAGAACGAAAATGGCTTTAATTTCGATGAGACAGTTGCTGGACCATGCAGCCGAGAACGACTACGGCATGCCGGCATTCAATGTAAACAACATGGAGCAGGTGCATGCCATCATGCAGGCAGCTGATGAAACCGGCAGCCCGGTTATCATGCAGGGTTCAGCCGGTGCTCGCTCATATGCAGGCGAACCGTTCCTGCGCCACCTGATCATCGCGGCGACTGAAATGTATCCGCACATCCCGATTGTGATGCACCAGGACCACGGCTCGGAACCGGCGGTATGCCTGCGTTCTATCCAGTCAGGTTTCAGCTCGGTGATGATGGATGGTTCCCTGATGCCGGACATGAAGACACCTGCAAGCTATGAATACAATGTCGAGGTTACACGCGAAGTGGTGAAAATGGCTCACGCCGGCGGCGTTTCCGTTGAAGGTGAGCTCGGCTGCCTGGGTTCACTGGAAACCGGTGAAATGGGTGAAGAAGACGGCCACGGTGCCGAAGGCAAGCTGGATATGGACATGCTGCTGACCGGTGTTGAAGAAGCTGCTGATTTTGTCGAGAAGACCGGTGTTGATGCACTGGCCATTGCCATCGGTACTTCACACGGTGCCTACAAGTTCACCAAGCAGCCAACCGGCGAAATTCTGCGCATTGACCGTATCCGCGAAATTCACGCGCGCATTCCGAACACGCACCTGGTCATGCACGGCTCTTCATCCGTACCTCAGGACTGGCTGGAAATCATCAACAACTTTGGCGGTGACATGGGCCAGACCTATGGTGTGCCTGTTGAAGAAATCCAGGAAGGCATCAAGAACGGTGTGGCCAAGGTTAACATCGATACTGACCTGCGTATGGCATCGACCGGTTCGATCCGCAAACATCTTGCTGAAAATCCATCAAACTTCGACCCGCGTAAATTCCTCAAGGAGTCGACCAAGGCCATGAAGGAAATCTGCAAGGCGCGTTATGAAGCCTTCGGCTGTGCCGGCAACGCTTCAAAAATCACACCGGTTTCACTTGAGAAGATGGTTGAATACTACAAGTAAGATCCGTGTTATTTTTGATCACTAAGAAGGGGGAGCATATGCTCCCCTTTTTTTTGCAAGCCAGACAATAACAATCAGTCCACAGATGAACGCAGATAAACGCTGATGTTTATTTGTCTCATGCATGGCATGAGGCAAAATGAAAAAACTTTTTTGTTTTATCTGTGTTTATCTGCGTTCATCTGTGGACTATATAAAAAAACATGATTGAAACTATTACTGAACTAACAGGCAGGCTTGCAGGTATATTGTGGAACAACGGCCTGACCATGTTGATCCTGGTCGGCACGGGCCTGTACCTGACCATTCGTTTACGTTTTGTGCAATTGACAGGTTTCAGGCATGGCTGGACCCTGATATCAGGCAAGCTCAGTCACGACACGGATACCGGTGAAGTCAGCCATTTCCAGGCCTTGTCCACTGCGCTATCGGCAACCGTTGGCACCGGCAATATCGCCGGAGTTGCGACCGCCATTTCACTCGGCGGTCCGGGTGCATTGTTCTGGATGTGGGTGACGGCCTTTGTGGGTATGGCCACCAAGTTCACCGAGAGCACGCTGGCACTGAAATTCAGGGAGGTGGATAGCGACGGTACCATCGCCGGCGGGCCGATGTATACCCTGTTGCATGGCTTGAAAATGAAACGCATGGCGGCTTTGTTCGCGGTGTTTGCCTTGATTGCTTCATTTGGTATCGGCAACCTGGTGCAGGCAAATTCAGTCGTTGATGGCCTGACCTATATCTGGCCGGAGTTCGAAGAACAGGGCTGGATGATCGGCGTCGTACTCTCGCTACTGGTAGGTATGGTGATACTCGGCGGTGTGCATCGCATCGCAGTGGTGGCAAGTGCCATCGTACCGTTTATGGTTATTATCTACATAGTATCTGCACTGGTGGTGCTGGTGCAGCATGCCGGCGAAATACCGGCAGCCCTGGCAACTATCTTCAATCTGGCATTGAATCCGTGGGCAGCCGGCGGTGCTGCAGTGGGCGAAGCCATTCGCTGGGGGGTGGCGCGCGGGCTGTTTTCCAATGAGGCCGGACTGGGTTCTTCACCGATGGCGCATGCTGCAGCACGTACCAATGAACCGGTGCGCGAAGGCCTGGTGGCGATGATGGAGCCGTTCATTGATACCATTATTGTTTGTACGATGACCGGATTGGTCATTGTGTTGAGTGGCGCCTATCTCACGGCCGAAGAAGGTGTGGTTGGTGCGGCACTGACAGCCTACGCATTCAACCTTAATTTTGGTGATTTTGGTGCCATGATAGTTGGTTTTGGTCTGACGCTGTTTGCGTTTTCAACCATGATTGCCTGGTCCTATTACGGTGATCGCAGTGCACGTTTTCTGTTTGGTAAAAAAGCCGTCATCTATTACCGCTTCGTGTACACGCTCGTAATCGTGGTGGGTGCTGCGGTGCCGTTGAAGCTGGTGTGGAACATTGCGGATATCACCACTATCCTGATGGCTCTGCCCAACCTGCTGGCATTGTTTTTGCTCGCCGGCCTGGTGCAGCGGATGAAACAGGAATATTTTGAAAGAATATGATTCACCACAGAGGCGCAGAGAACACAGAGAAAAACAGAATATTTATAAAGTTGTTGATGCAGCACGGCTAATGTGCATCACAAATGCAAAATCTTCAGGCGGGCTGGTGAACAGCGGTATTTGCAGCAACCTGGTGATGATACCCGCTCGGGCGATTAGCGCCCGGTCTTCGTGCGTCTGGAATGTATGCAATTAATTGCGGTTATTCTTTTTCACGCAACGTTAAAATAGTGCTAACGTGTTTAACAGGAGAAGCGCATGACACAAATTGCCGATGGCCTTGAATATGAAGACCAGATCGTTGGTGAGGGTGATGAAGCAACGCCGGGCCAGACAGTAGAGGTGCATTACACCGGCTGGCTCACGGATGGCAGCCAGTTTGACTCCAGCCATAACCGTAATGAGACTTTTAAATTCAAACTTGGCGGGGGGCAGGTGATACAGGGCTGGGACCAGGGTGTTGCCGGCATGAAAGTCGGTGGTGTCCGTAAGCTTACAATTGCTCCCGAGTTTGGCTATGGAGCACAGGGTGCAGGTGGCGTGATACCGCCAAATGCGACCTTGATTTTCAAGGTTGAACTGGTCAGCGTCAGTTAACTCAAGCAGGATATGAATACGTCTACAGCAATCAGCGCTGCTTACACGGCTGGCTGGCCAATAACTGTCCTGATCAGCTCTTCAGGCAGATTTTTATCCTGGCGTTGATCGTAGACAAGGACTTTACAGGTCAGCAATTCTCTCAGGTCGGCCGCATTGTCCATGCACTCGTTATTGCTGTGCCCAATGTTATTCAGGATAACAGCAACGAGATCAAGGCCGCGCCGGTTGATGGCTTCTGCATTCAGTAATACCTGGTTCAATACACCGAGCGAATTGTCCGCCACCAGCAACACAGGCAGTTGCAATGCCATCGCAAGATCGGCGTTGAGGCCGTCTTCTGACAAGGGTGAATAAAAACCGCCGGCGCCTTCAATCAACATAAAGCCGTTTTCACTTTCATGCAGGCAGGCATCCGTCAGTCGGGCTGTTGTTATGGTCTGGTTGACAAGGCGGGCTGCACGGGCGGGTGATACTGGCGGTGTAAATCGATAGGGGCATACAGCCGAGAGCAGGCCGTTATAAGATGATGCCAGCTTCAGCGTTTGTGCATCTGACGGTATCAGCTCACCATCGATGATTTCGCAACCGGATTCGACCGGTTTGCGCGG
>JASFVM010000153.1:0-6716 GCA_050049835.1 Gammaproteobacteria bacterium | reverse complement strand
GCTTGCTGCAATAACAAACCCGGAACTGATCAGACACTGGATAAGGATTATTGAAGAAAGTGATGTCCCGCTGTCAGGCATATTAAGCCTGCCCTTGATGAGCAAGAGTTTGCTTCCGGTTATCGGGGCAAAAAAAGGGCGGGTATTGCTGGTTAGTCAGCAAGTAAACAGTAATCTGAGGCAAACGTTTTTCAACAACGGGAAAATGGTATCAAGCAGACAATCTGTAATTAACCAGGATGCCGGGAATATTAGTAATATTGGCGCTTTTGCCCGCCCGGAGATTGAAAAAACACTGACGTTTATTCGTAATCAGAATCAGATAGAAGACAATGAAATTATTGACATCCATATTATAGGATCTGATACACAGATAGATTCACTCAATAACGCTTTCATATCAGATGAACTGTATCAGTACCATGTTCACAGAATCAAAGATATCAATCGTAAACTGGGAATCAAAGAGCTTCCTGACAGATTTTCAGATGGAATGTTTGCATGGATAGCAATGAACAAATATTCAACAAAAAGCCATTATGGCAGCCGGGAAGAGTTCAGCAGGTTCTATTATGCTGTTGCATCGAGTGCGCTCTATGCATCATCTGCAGCTGTTGTCATCACAGCGTTATTGATGACGCAGTCGAACATATCAGACGGCATGTCCTATAAAAAGTCAACTGCATTGCTGGAGGATCGCACTAATCGGTTCAAACAGGTTTATGCAGAAAAATACAAGGCATATGAAGAGCTGTTTTCCAATGCAGGGCTGATGGATCTTGCGGTTGATATGGTGAATCAAATTGAAGCAAACAGCCAGATAACGCCTCTGGAGTTCATGGTTACGCTTAGTAAGCTGATCAGCAATCCGAACACAGGCCGTATTTATATCGACAAGATAGACTGGACAACACGGCAGCTTAATGCAGGCAAGCAAAAAAAACCCCGTAAAAAAGCCCAGGTGGAATCAGCTTATAAAAATACTGATGTGACGTCACCGGGCGAAATTCAGCATGTTGCTGTAGTAACCGGCAGGATTCCGCTTAGTTCCAACAACTACAGGGATTCCGTAAACAGGATAAACAACATTATTACAACATGGCGCAGCAGTGATCGAGTGGCAGAGGTCAGTCCAATTAATCTTCCGGTTGAGGTCAGACCAGACAGGAAGTTTGCCGCAGAAAGCAGGGTATCAGCAAGCAGCGAAAACGATAAGAAAAGTCGCACTGATGGCCTGTTCTCTTTGCAGGTTGTAATGAAGGCGCGTGGACATGTATAAGCCTGAAATTCATCCTGTTATAAAAAGATCACTGGCAGTGTTTATTGTTACTCTGCTGCTAATGATTGCAGTCGTCATCATGTCGGATATGTATAAATCAAAGGCGAGTGATGAAAATGCGTTGATGATGAGAGAAATGCGCAGCTGGCGTAACAAGATTGATGAGGCCAACAAAAACAATCAAATTCTCGTGCAGCATGAAGAGACATTCAAAAAGCTGGTGGAAGAATCTGTTATCGGAGACGAGAACAGGCTGAGCTGGGTTGAGGTTGTACAGAATGTCGTAGAGTCCAGAAAACTGACATCAGTGAAATATGATATTGCCAGCCGCGTTTTACTCGATAAAAAATTGCTCGATAGAAAATATAGCGGCATTGATGTATTTAGAAGTGTAATGTCACTGGACATGAAGCTCATTCATGAAGGTGACCTTTTTGTTATGTTGAACGCGTTACGAACCGAGGCCAAAGGTCTCGTAACAGTCGATAAGTGCGATATCGAGTTGATAAACAAGAATATTAATGAAGGTGTCATTGCACAGGATGACACCGTTAATATGAGTGCGTATTGTGAGCTCAGCTGGTATACGTTGAAAAAGGCTGACAGGGGTTGATTATGCGTATATTTAGAATTCTGCTCAGAGCGGCAGTGTTTTCATGCCTGCTGTTTCCCGTGCTGGCATCAAAAGCAGCTATGGCGCAGGATAGTGTGGAGAACCTGGGGACGCTGTTTACTGATACCGGGCAAAGAGAAAAACTTGAAGCTGTAAGAAGAGGCACCTATCTGGAAGAGGCTGAAAAAAACAGCAGGGTTTCGAATGTCAGAGTGGATGGCATCATGATCAGAAATGATGGCCAAAACGTTGTCTGGGTAAACGGGGTGAGCACGCTGAAGAGCAGCTCCATAGAAGGTATCAAGGTAAATGCGGACGCTGCCGATAAAGATAGCCAGAAAGTTCCTGTTAACATCGATGGCAAACGCGTGTATGTGAAGCCCGGGCAGATCTGGTCCGAAGGTACCGGCCGGGTAACGGATAATTACTAGTACAGCTGTGGTTATGGCTGTAGATAATATGAACAGGATAGCAAGACAGAATGGTGTTGCCTTGCTTGTTTTCGTTGTTGTTATAGCAATCGCAGCCATTGCCTACTTCCTCACAGGCGTGTCAGTCCATGAGGCCAGGCACTATCAGACAGTCTCCACGAGCAAGGCGTTACATCAGGCCAAGCAAGCCCTGCTGGCTTATGCAGCTATCCGTGCCGACGTCAGCGTGCCAAGCCTGCAACAGGGTGAATACGGCTTCCTGCCTTGTCCTGAAACTTTCAAGAACGGAACTGAGGGCAACTCCGCGCCTTCCTGCAACGCCAGCGGTATAAATGCACTCGGCTGGTTACCGTGGAAGTCACTGGGTTTGCCACCACTCAAGGATGAAAGCGGTGCCTGCCTGTTATATGCCGTCAGTGCCTCGTACAAGAAAAACCCGTCGTATGACATGGTGAATGAAGACACAAACGGCATGTTTCAGGTTGTCGATGAAGCGGGCGCGGTAATTACAGGAAATAATCCCGAAGACAGGATAGTGGCTGTAATATTTGCGCCTGGCAAAGCACTGCAAGGTCAAAACAGGAACAACACTCCGGGATCAGTTTGTGGTGAAGATTATGCCAACTATGATGCCTATCTTGATGTAGGCGGCGCCACAGACAACAGCGATGTTGATGCTGCAACAGACGCGATCGATCAGTTTATACATGCAACAGCATCTTCGATATCGAGTGCAAATCCAAATCCCTACAATGACAAGTTTGTTACCATCAGTAGAAGAGAAGTCTGGGATGCCGTGCTTCGGCGCACGGACTTTATTGTCAGTCCATCTGGCAAAATCAGGAGACTGACTGAGGCGCTGGCACGATGTATTGCTGCCTATGGCAACAGCAACAGTAACCGCTGGTTACCCATGCCGGCAGCAGAGAACCTGTCAGGTAATGATTATCGCGATAATTACAGTTATGACGATGATAGTGGTACAAATCACAGAGGGCGTTATCCATTTATAGTGAATACCGCTGACGGAATAATACCGGGAACTGCGGGGGGCAGCATCCTGTTTGACAAGGGTATTTGCAATGCACTTCCAATACTGTTTCCGCCGGGACCAGACGCTGACCTGACAACGGCCGGCATGACAGAAGACCGTGTTATGTGGGAGCATTGGAAAGACCATATATTCTATACAGTCTCGGACACATATGATCCTAAGCCGGTGCCCCTGGTGCCAGACCCTGCGCCACGCTGCGGCCCTTGTATGCAGGTTAATGGCATAGACTACGCTGCAGTTGTTATTTACAGTAACAGCAGGCTGGCAGGGCAGGTTCGAGAAGCGCCGATTGCACCGACCGACATCGACACCAAGAATAATTATTTAAATTATATTGAAGTCGTGAGCCCGGATACAGCCGGAACAGGTGATTTCACGCCGACCGTTGCAAGCAATGATATTATGTATTGCATAACTGACACGGAGCCACTCGACGTAGTTACATGCCCATGAATAACCTGAAAAACATATGTAACCATCAAAGCGGTTTTACTTTGATCGAGCTTGCGATTGTGCTGGTAATTATTGGCGTTCTGCTGGGGAGTTTTCTGGGAACACTGGGGGCCAGGATCGACAATACCAGGCGCGTAGAAACACTGGAAAAACTCGATAAAATAAAACTTTCCCTGTATGGATTCGCTATGAGCCAGTCTCCGGTACGCTTGCCGTGCCCTGATAATGATAATGACGGGCTTGAGGACATGGCCGGCGCCAGCTGTTCCACTTTAACCTCGCCAGGCAGCCTGCCGTGGGCAACCCTGGGTATCAGCAGGGGTGATGCATGGGGGTCGACTTTCAGTTACTGGGTAGCCGACCAGTACTCAAATGCAGCAGGTTTCAGTCTGGCAACAGACGCCACCGGTGTGGCACAGATCGATGACAGCACGGGTGGCAACCTTATCTCTAACAACATTGCTGCAGTTATCATTTCACACGGCAAGAACATGTATGGGAGTATTGATGTCAATAATGTAGCAAGGTCGGCGGTGCCGGCTGGAGCTGCCTATGATGACGAGAGGGAAAACCTTGATGCAGATGGTGCTGCCCCCGTTCTGTTTATCAGCAGATCGGTTGCGAGTGAAGAAGCCGCTACGGCTTACGATGATATGCTCGTATGGATTCCGGAATTCGAGCTCAAGGGTAATATGGTGCAGGCGGGTGCCTTGCCGCCGTAGAGTTTTAAATATTCGACAGACGGAAGCATACGTTGCCCTGGTTGTTATGTTCAAGCGCCAGTTTGTAACCGGCTCGTCTGGCCAGCTGGTTTGACTGATAAAGACCAATTCCAAAGCCGTTTTCAGAAAATAACACTTCCTCGAACAGCTGTGCAACAGATTCGTCGGGTACGGGTGAACCGTTATCCATGACACGCAGGTCTATACTGTTGTTGTCTGCCTGTAATATTACCGTTATGGACAGGTCCGGCTGCACGAGCCGTTTTGAGCGGGCATTATCCAGAAGATTTTCTGTTACGGTATTAAACACTTCCACCGGTATCAGCGGATCACTATGTACGGTTTCTGTAAAGCAGATATTACGACCCGCATATTTCGACTGGATCTCCTGCCACCACATCTTGAGTGAAATCGATTCTGATGCTTCGAGTGCTGGCGCACTTAGCTTATCAAGAGTCGTCTGCAGTCGTTCAGTCAGTAACGGCAGCTGTTTTTTCAGAATTTGATAGGCCTCATGCGTACGGCCATCATCCTGAACGACGGCCTGCGTTAGCGTTTTGGTTGACTGCAGGATGTTCTTCACGTCGTGGGTCAGCTTTGAACCTGTTTCATAAATGGCTCGCAGGTGTGCCTGTTTGGTCAATTGTCGTTCCTGTACTTTTGCCTTGTAATAGAACATAAGTACACTGAGTAGCAGCTTGGTATGTAATAGCAGAGCAGGTCCAATCGGGCTGAAGGCGTACAGGGTCAGTACGGCCTTGTCATCGTTTACAGTGACCATGAATTTTGTTTTGTCACCCAGCTGTCCATCTGTTTTATCGGTTTTCCAGTAGATGCCGCTAATCCAGTGTCTTTCCTGCAGGTATTTAATACTTGTTTTCAGAAAGTAATCCGGTTCCAGTGAGGTATTGGCTTCGAGTGAGGATAACTGCGAGATCCATTGCTCGAACGGGCCGCCGATATTCAGCAGGTATCTTTCCCATAACTGGGCCAGCCCGGAAAAACCACCCCGTGGTGACCATAGCAATGCAGTAGTCAGCAGGAACAGGGCTGCAATAATAATCGAACTGGCAAGAGACTGGATGTAAGGTATCTTTGCTGTATAGGTGACAATTACACTGCCCATACACAGGAAAGACGTGAGTATCACAATCAGGAAACCACGAATAAAGTCCACATGTGTCCTTTGATAATGGACTTCTGATTTTATGAAAAAAAGCGGAACAAGGGTCAGGACCAGCAGCAGTTCCAGGGTGGTAATGACCGGTGCGGAAAAACCGTGCAGGCTGAACAGTTCAGGAGTGGTTATCAGAATCAGCTGCAGGAAAAGTACGATCACCGCTATGCCGTAGGCAACACGCCCGATACCCTGATAGAAAATACGACCTGTCAGCAGGCTTAGAAGCAGCAGCATCCAGAACGGCGTTAACCACACATTGAGCCAGACGAGAAATATCCCGATAAGACCGAGCAAGACGATGAGGTTGGCCAGGCTGAAATCCATTTCCTGTTTATATACAGGTTGCCACATCAGGAAAAATCCAAAATGTGTAATAAACAGACTGCGGGATATGTTGATGTTTTCACTGAATGAAAGTGCTGCAATCAGGGAGATCATCATCAATGCAAGCAGCCGATGTTCATTACCTAAAAGCAGTTTTTCAGATAGAAAAGACAATGAGATATGCCTACACTAGGTATGAATGATGTGATTTGCGGTGATAAATGTTTTCGAAAATATTCACAATCTCGAAATTTACCATAATAGAGGCGGTGCGTAATCGTTTGTTATGGCTGTCGCTTCTGGTTGTGGCCATAAGTTTTGGCCTGGTCGAGTTTATTGGTGAACTGGCGATCGCAGAGCACAGGGTAACGCAGGTGGCCTTGCTGGCCGCATTTTTAAGGCTCAGCGCAGTCGTGATCGTAACAATGTTTGTCGTTTCAAGTAGCGTGCGCGAGTTACAGGACAAGACGCTGGAGATGATCCTGGCAATGCCACTGCATCGCAGCAGCTATTATGTTGGTAAGTTGATCGGCTTTCTTCAGGTCTCCATGATAATTGCGCTTGTTTTCAGCGTCTTGCTGCTGTTGTACGCTTCATCCGACCAGGTCTTGATATGGGGGCTTTCACTTTTCTTCGAGCTCTTTATTGTCGTTGCCCTGG
>JASFVM010000152.1:0-6731 GCA_050049835.1 Gammaproteobacteria bacterium | reverse complement strand
GTCAGCAACTGCCGCAGGCCGGTGGCCAATACCCTGATCCTGCGCCGCGCTTATTCCTATGCAGCCAATATCGGCATGACAGTCTTTATCGAGCCCGATGAGCACTGGCTGAGTACGGGCGGTTGTGCTCATGATGGCCCGATAGCTACCCGGCTGGGGCTGCAGGGTATTCCTGTATCGGCAGAAACCGTGGCTATCACAAGGGCACTGGAACTGGTGCTCGAGACCGGCGTGAAAGCACATTTCGGTCGACTGTCTTCGGCCCACGGCGTTGAAATAATCCAGCGCGCGAAAGAACGTGGCATGGATATCACCGCTGACGTCAGCGCACACCAGCTGTTTCTGAATGAAATGGACATCAACAGTTTCAACAGTATGTGCCATGTAATGCCGCCGCTACGCAGCCAGCGCGACATGGAAGCACTGCGCAAGGCAGTCCGGGATGGTGTCATCGACGCCATCTGTTCCGATCATCAACCGCACGAACCGGACGCCAAGCAGGCGCCGTTTGCCAGTACCCAACCCGGGATTTCATCACTGGAAACACTGCTACCCCTGGCATTGAGGCTGGTTCACGAGCAGGTGATTCCAACCTACACCGCGCTGAGCCTGCTCTCGACCCGGCCGGCAACCATACTCGGTCTGGACACCGGCATACTTGCAGAGAACAGACCTGCTGATATCTGTATTTACGATCCCGAGCATGAATGGCAACTGGACCCTTCAGCCATGCGCAGTCGCGGCAGGAACACGCCCTTTACAGGCTGGAACCTGCAGGGCAAAGTACGTCATACGCTCATCAACGGTAAACTGATCCACTCGGATTGAGCAGTACAGTGACTACCCAGCCACAATTCTTTATCGGCCAGCTGATCCACCATAAAAAGTTTGATTATCGCGGCGTCATCGTCGATGTCGATGCCGAATTCAGCGGCAGCGAAGAATGGTATCAACAGGTCGCCTTAAGCAGGCCGCCAAAGGATAAGCCCTGGTACCATGTACTGGTGCATAACACCAACCAGCTGACCTATGTGGCGGAACGTCATCTTGAACAGGACAGCTCTGCGGAGCCAATCGACCACCCTGCCATTGATCTGTACTTCGACGGTTTCAGCAATGGCGCCTACACCCCGGGAACGACAAAACAGTAAACAGATTGGCTGGCAAGCCTGCAGGTTGGCAGGGTCGAAATTTCAGGACTTGTTGAGATCTGCCGATGGGCTGGGAAACTGCAGCGTTTCAGGTTCCTCATCTTTCTGGTCCACGTCCTTCACGCCACCACCGAAATTGATTCGCCATTCAAGATCACTGCTGGAATCAGCATTGGCCAGTGCCGTCTTGAGATCGATCTTGCCGTCTTTGTACAGCTTGTACAGGGACTGGTCAAAAGTCTGCATGCCAATGTCAGAGCCTTTTTCCATAATCTCCTTGATGCCGTGAAAATTGCCGTCACGGATCAACTGGCTGATGTACGGGGTATTCACCATGACTTCAGTTGCAACGACGCGGGAACCTTCCACTGATGTCACCAGACGCTGGGCCATGATCGCATTCAGGTTCAGCGACAGATCCATCAGGATCTGGTTATGTGCATCGCTGGGGAAGAAATTGAGAATACGATCCAGTGTCTGGTTGGCATTGGTTGCATGCAATGATGTCAGGCAAAGATGTCCGGTATCGGCATAACGCAACGCTGATTCGATCGATATGCGGTCCCGGGCTTCACCGATCATAATGACATCGGGCGCTTCGCGCATGGCTTCACACAGCGCATTATCGAATGACAGCGTGTCGAGTCCGACCTCGCGCTGGCCGATGATGCATTTCTTGTGATGAAACATGAACTCGATCGGATCTTCAATAGTGAGAATATGACCGGTGTCGAGTGAATTCCGGTAGTCGAGCATGGAGGCTAGCGATGTTGATTTACCGGTACCGGTTGCACCCACGATGAGAACGAGACCTTTCTTCTTCTTCATCATGTCCTGGTACACAGAGGGCAGGCGAAGATCTTCAATCGAAGGTATATCTGCCTTGATATAGCGAATCACCATCGATACTTCGCCGCGCTGCATATACATATTGATGCGGAAGCGGCCAAGATCTGTGTATGAGATGCCCATATTGAACTCGAGATTGTTCTCGAAGTCCTTGATTTGCGCCGGTGACAGCAGGTCGTAAGCCAGTTTGCGCGTCATTCCGGGTGACAGCATGCTTTTGCCAACGGGACGTATCTTACCCTCGATGCGAACACTCACAGGTGCCCCTGTGGTGAAATACATATCAGAGGCATGTTGCTCTGACATCAACTTCAGGTAAGGTTGTAGATTCATGGCATTACCCTGTTGCTCGATTAACGCAATACCCGTGCGCTGGTATCGTCAGATGTTTCTTCCATCGAAAGTTTGTCCACCCCGGACATGATATCTTCTTTTTTCGAACCTTTGCTCTCGAGCTTGATACGCAGACGCAGGTCGTTGAGCGAGTCAGCGTTACGCAATGCATCCTCATAGGTAATACGACCGGATTCGTATAAATCAAACAAGGCCTGGTCGAATGTTTGCATACCAAGTTCGTTCGATTTGGAAATGAGCTCCTTGATTTCATGCACGTTGCCCTTGAATATCAGGTCCGACATCAGCGGTGTATTCAGCATTACTTCCACTGCCGGTACCCGGCCTTCACCGTCTGCCCGTGGAATCAGCCGCTGGGAGACAATACCTTTCAGGTTCAGGGACAAATCCATTAACAGTTGCGCACGGCGCTCTTCCGGGAAAAAGTTGATAATACGGTCAAGCGCCTGGTTGGTGCTGTTGGCGTGCAGGGTGGACAGGCAAAGATGCCCGGTTTCAGCGAAGGCAATGGCATAATCCATGGTTTCACGGTCACGAATCTCACCAATCAGAATCACATCAGGCGCCTGGCGCAGCGTGTTCTTCAACGCAATTTCGTAAGACTCGGTATCGACACCCACTTCACGCTGGGTGACGATGCAGTTTCTATGATTATGGATAAACTCGATCGGATCCTCGATAGTAACAATATGCCCCTTGCTGTGTTCATTGCGATAACCCACCATCGCAGCCAGTGAAGTCGACTTACCCGAACCGGTTGCACCAACGAAGATAACCAGGCCGCGCGAGGTCATGGACACATCTTTGAGTACTGGCGGCAGGTCGAGATCGGCGAACTCCGGGATATCTGAACGGATGACACGCAATACAACCCCGACGGAACCGCGCTGGGTAAAGGCGTTCACGCGGAAACGGGAAACACCAGGCAAACTGATCGCAAAGTTGCACTCCCGGGTCTGGTCAAACTCCGCCATCTGCCGGTCATTCATCAGCGAACGTACCAGCACCTGGGTATGCTGCGGGCTTAACGACTGGTTTGACAATGGCGTCATTTTGCCGTCCAGCTTCATTGATGGTACAGCTCCTGCAGTAATGAACAAATCAGAGCCGTCTTTCTGCACCATCATGCGCAGCAGGTCATGCATATACCGTATGGCCTTATCGCGATCCATCTCGCCTCACCTCATTAATTTCGACCGTCACTCTAGAAAGTATAGCCAGTTAGTGTGTAATTTCACTGCAATTCAGGGTATTGGAGTCTTTGTCTTCTAGAAAGCGTCCTTGTTGGCCGCCTTCTTCGCGGCCTCATCCTTGCTGATCATACCCTTGTTGAGCAGATCCTGAAGGTTCTGGTCCAGGGTCTGCATACCGAGAGACTGGCCTGTCTGGATGGCTGAGTACATTTGTGCAATCTTGTTTTCACGGATCAGGTTTCGAATCGCCGGTGTGCCCAGCATGATTTCGTGCGCCGCAACACGACCGCCACCAATTTTCTTCAGCAGAGTCTGCGAAATAACCGCACGCAGAGACTCGGAAAGCATTGAACGCACCATTTCTTTTTCGGCCGCGGGAAACACATCAACAATACGGTCAATGGTTTTGGCCGCCGAGCTGGTGTGCAGGGTACCAAATACAAGGTGTCCGGTTTCAGCAGCCGAGAGTGCAAGCCGGATGGTTTCAAGGTCACGCATCTCACCCACCAGGATGACATCAGGGTCCTCACGCAGTGCTGAGCGCAGCGCCTCACTGAAGCCGAGGGTCTCGCGATGGACCTCACGCTGGTTAATCAGACATTTCTTGCTTTCGTGTACGAACTCGATTGGATCCTCAATCGTCAGCACATGGCCATAATGGTTTTCATTGACATAGTTGATCATGCCCGCCAGGGTGGTTGACTTGCCTGAACCCGTTGGCCCGGTGACCAGCACGATACCGCGCGGCGTATCGGAAATAGTTTCAAAAATCTTTGGCGCCTTGAGTTCCTCCAGGGTCAGGATCTTCGAGGGAATCGTACGAAACACCGCACCGGCTCCCCTGTTATGGTTGAATGCATTGACACGGAAGCGTGCCAGACCGGGGATCTCGAATGAGAAATCCGTTTCAAAATATTCCTCGTAGGCTTTGCGCTGTTTATCGTTCATGATGTCATAGACCATCCCATGAACGATATCATGGTCCATCGGGTCCACGTTGATGCGACGTACATCGCCATCAACACGGATCATAGGTGGCAAGCCAGACGATAAGTGAAGGTCGGATGCGCCATTTTTTACGCTAAAAGCCAGCAGCTGAGCGATATCCATTATTCCCCCTGAATATTAACGATCAGTATGAATTGTTATGTTATAGCTCATGTTATAGACCATCTCCGGGCAGACGCCATAACAGCTAAACAAACTGGCTGCTTCCACCTGTAACAGCCAATCAGGCACATCAGCGGGTCTTGATCAGAAATGAGCTATGGTAGACTCCGAAAATCATAATTTATCCGGACAATGGGAAGAAATGAGCACGCGTATAGCATTCATCGGTGGTGGAAACATGGCGACCAGCCTGGTGGGCGGCCTGATAGCGGCAGGCACAAATCCAGCGGCAATCATCATCGCCGAACCGGACATGAACAAGCGTGCACAGCTGGCGCAACAGTTCAATATAATGACCACTGATGATAATCTGGCAACATTGCAACAGGATGTTGTCGTGCTGGCCGTAAAACCACAGTTGATGCAGACCGTCTGCAGGCAACTGTCAGCCACCGAACACGTCCGTCAACCGTTGTTTGTCTCTATCGCAGCCGGTATCAGAAGCAAGGATATTACGCGCTGGCTCGGCGACAACGTGGCCGTCGTCAGATGCATGCCCAACACACCGGCATTGATCCGCTGCGGAGCAACTGCACTGTATGCCGACGACACAGTCAACGCTGCGCAAAAACAGGTGGCCGATGAAATACTGCGTGCAGCAGGGATCACCGCCTGGGTCGCAGATGAAGAACTGCTGGATGTGGTGACCGCTCTGTCCGGCAGTGGCCCCGCTTATTTCTTCCTGCTGATGGAAGCCATGCAACAGACAGCCATTAGCATGGGCCTTGATGCCGATGCCGCGGCAAAGCTGACATTACAGACAGCACTGGGTGCTGCAAGAATGGCAACTGAGAGTGATGTTGACCCGGAGCAGCTGCGCGCACGCGTTACTTCCAGGGGCGGAACAACGGCCGCTGCCATATCCAGTTTTGAACACCACGATTTTCATAATAACGTGAGCAAAGCCCTGCATGCAGCCTATAATCGCTCACGCGAACTCGCAAACGAACTTGGCAAGGACCAGTAACGATGAGATCCGAAAATCCTTTGATATTTCTTATCGACACCCTGTTCGACCTTTACATCATCGTATTGATGCTGCGTTTCATATTGCAACAGGTGCGCGCTGATTTTTACAACCCGATATCGCAGTTCATAGTGAAAGCGACTTCGCCAGTGCTCAAGCCGGCAAGAAAAGTCATCCCACCGTTAGGCCATGTCGACCTGGCGACAGTCGTTGTCGTGATCGCATTCATCGCCCTGAAAATTTTCATTATCGCGATGCTGTCAGGCTATTCACCATCAATACTCGCATTACTTGTCACCGGCATCAGGGATTTCATCACGCTGGCACTCAATATCTTTATCTTCGCCATCATCGTTCAGGCTATCCTGAGCTGGATCAACCCGGACCCTTATAATCCGGTTTCGGCCATTCTGTTCAGCATTACCCGACCGGTACTGCAGCCGTTTCGCCAGCTGATCAAGCCGATTGGCGGGCTCGACCTGTCGCCGTTGTTTGCCTTGATTGCACTGATGTTTATTGAACGCCTGGTGGTGTACCTGTTCCAGATGCTGTAAGCCTGCATTTCCTAAAGTGATTCGAAGTAACGCAAAGGCCACCAAGGCGCAAAGGGCGCAGATAAACTACTTGTTATCTACTGAGATAAGTGATTGTTGCGTACCGGAGCAATCAACAAGCAGTGAACCTTGCTGGCCTCTGAAGTCGAATATCCAAACCGGTTTCAGCCCCCTGGTGCGTACATTACGTCCTGCTTTTAAACATACTGTGGCATGACATGGATATAGACCGGTTTTACAACATACCTGAGAATTTCCCTTTGCGTTCTTTGCGCCTCTGCGCTCTTTGCGTTAAATCCAATGTACATGGCGGCACACTGCTTTGTATCAAGGCATTCTGAGCATGTTTTATCAATGGCAGGATGATGATCTTGTACTCAACATACGCGTTCAACCCCGCGCAGCGCATGACGGCGTTGCTGAACTCATGGGTGAACAGATCAAGCTGCGCATCACTGCACCACCGGTGGACGGCAAGGCCAACAAGCACCTG
>JASFVM010000151.1:0-6734 GCA_050049835.1 Gammaproteobacteria bacterium | reverse complement strand
CCAGGTTAAAGGCAAAATCAGCATCCTCACGATAGTCATTATCCCACTCGTAAAACTGTGTTTCCGGTGTCGGATCGTAAGTGAAGAACACCTCGCCGGATCTGGCTTCCCTGTTGTCCAGCACCGCAAAAGGATCGTCATCACGATTACGGGGGGATATCCCTGTAAACAAGGTCGTACCACTGGTAGATGGATCAATTGAAGGGTTTGCGTCGACCAGGTTGTCGCGATACAGAACACGCGGGAAAATTGTTACCGTACCCAGGTTTATCTGTATGCCGGCATCGATTTCCTTTTTATTGCCGTATTGCGAGTATGGCAAATCCGTATGAATGATCAGACTGTTCTGATTATAGCCATACTCCTTGTCGAGAGGATCACCGCCATCAGCAACCAGGCCGCCGTAATCCATTCCTATATAAGCGCGTGATGAACCGATATCAAATCCGAATTTCGCCTTGATCCCGAGCGTATCCTCGAAATCAATTTCATCGACAATGACGTTACCGTTCTCGTATCGATTATATTTATCGCCAATTTTTTCCGTGCTGGCCATGATACCGCCAAGCTCGAGGGTTGCGCCGCCAAAATTGGTTCGCGAATACAGGGTCGTCTGCCGCGTCTGGACAGGAACAGCAGTACCGGGTGCTTGCGTTTGATCATCTCTTCGAGCGACATCCTCGGAATGAATAAATGCCATCTTACTTCTGCCAAGATCAAACTCGTACTTCAGCATGGCTTTCGGGTTGGCTCCCCAGTAGACCTCGGGGCCCATCAGGAACTTCAAGCCATCAAGATATTCCTTGCCCTGGAATTCCAGTCCGTAAGGTGCTTTTGAATTCCAGATATCCTGGCCTTTCATATCCGTGGTTTCTCTGAGCAGGCCATAGAAATCGCCTTCATGGCCCCAGTGATAGCGCGGCACATGGTAGAAAGTCAGCAGATCATAGGTTTTAGATGTGTACGTGCCTTCGTAATCATAAATCTCGATACGTTCATTATCAGTAATCGTCTTCTCAAAGACCACAGTGCCGTCCTGTTCTTCCCCGGTCGTTACCACCTCGAATGAACTGCAACGGTCTCCATACTTGAATTCCATAATTCTGTCCGGGCAATTACCAAGAAGGTTTATCGAAAACTGGCCGGAGATATTACTGGTCGGATTGAACGCGAAATCGACAAACACTCTTTGCGCATTTGAATTTTCAACACCATTCTCACCCTCTTCATCGATAGCACTGGAAAATCCATTCCCCAAAAATTCCATTTCAAGGCTGCCGCCTGTCAACTCGAATTTCTTGTTCTCCTTGTTTTCACTCTTGAGCATACGTACATCTGATTTCAAGGCATGATATTCCATGTCAATGTTCTGAATTTCCGTATTAATTGCTGCAGTCTTGTATTTATAGGGATCGATACGCCATATGTCCGTTAGCACATCGTAGGCCATGCGCGGAACTGCCTCGTACACACCGTCAGAGTTCGCCTGACCCAGACGGGTAATACCCCACCATTCCTCATTCATATTATTCTGGCCTTCGACGTAGTCGTAGGTATAACCACCATTGGCCCATGAGGCATGACGGTCGTGGATATCAAGATTTTCAGTCTGTTTATACTTCCACCATTCGTCACGCCATTCGAACACGAAGCCGCCAATTGAATTTCCGAACCCGCCATTACCGTAGCTCTGGTTATACATTTCCTGCCACTGACCCCTGAGGAAACTGGCTTGGGCCGCCTGGTCTTCGGAAAAATTCCTGGCATTGAACGCGTCGGCGCCGAATTCAAAAAACAGAATGGGAAGATCCAGCTTTTCATCAACATCTTTCCACAGGGCGCCAAAACTGATACCACGATAGATATTTGTGCCCAGCACATCGATACCTGTAACGTATTCCCTGATCAGGTCGATGTACTGGATATCGCCATTCACGATTGTGAACAGGTGGTTGGGATCGATCGCCTTTGCTTCTGTAATGATTTCCTGATACAGGCTGTATAAATATTTTGCTTTTTCTTTTTGCTGTTCGCCTTTCGGCAGGTTTTCGATTTCAAAGCTGGCCGACCACTCCAGCCCATAATTACTTTCGTTACCGAGCGCATACATGAGCACACCCGGTGTATTTTTGAAACTTTTGACAATCTGGAGAACTTCTTCTTTCAAGACCTCACGTGTCCTCGGGTCAGAGTAATCAGTTTGCGGTTTCCATACACCGTCAATCGTGGCTCCGTATCGACCCATAAGAGGGTTGATTGCGGTCATGATGCCGTATTGTTCGTAGATATATGTCACCCATTTTGGCGGGATTGTGCTGAATGCACGGATTGCATTAACACCGGCTTTTTTCATCAGGCTAAAATCATGCTCGAGCACCTTCCTGATAAACTCGTCTGACTGCCCCCAAAGGTTGTAGGTATAATTCTCCCCTCTTGGCGAATACCCCCAAACCACACCTTTTACATAAAAATCCTGGCCGTCGACCTGAAGTTTCCAGCCGTTCGCATCCCTGTATGTCGTAACTTTTTGCGCCGCCTGGGCATGGACATTGAATGGATTGGAGATAATGAATAATGCAATGAAAATCCCGGCGCATTTCTTTATCAATGTCATATTTATTGATTTCGTCATTACTCCACCTCGACCATATATTCGCTTATTTGTTATAACGGTCATCATTGAGCCGTAATTAAGCTATATTTCAGTTATTTACATAGGTGCTATATAGCAGTTTGCATAAAACACCCGGGCTTGTCAACGTAAATACCATTGACCATAGATTATTGCTCGTCCGGAATAATAATCTTTTTTTTCAACAACTTATTGAAGTCACCTGGTTTATATTGTCCAAATAATTGCAGTATTTCTTCGTACCGGTGTTTCCGGTTGCATAATGATTTGGCTTGCTGAGCATCTGCCTGACAGAATTCATTTTTCCCATTACAGCTGTACTCTTACGGTCTGCAAGGCATTTGCCTCAATAGTGACAGCAGCAAATTGATTTCCAATCTGCAACTGATATTCAATCGGTTTTTTTGTCGTGTTTAACACCTGTACACTCAATAGACTGTCTTTATTGATCGATGCGCTTGCATGAATGGCATCATGCTCTAACCTGTCCACACTGGTGGTCACTTCAACAGCTTTATCACCTGGGCGGATTGTTCTACTGAACTGTGACAACACATGGAAAACAGGTGTGTAATAAACATAATCTGAGTCAGTATCTATCATTATCGGGGCGCCACAATAGTTACCGGCATGATTTGGTCCACCGTCTTTATCTAAAACAGTATTCCAGTCAATCCAGCCGGATACCCAGTGATTTAAACTGGTAATAATATTTCGTGCATAGCGATGTACGGGGGTATAAATTGGATGATCGTCAGCATTGACGCCCGCCCAGGTTGCAGAATATGCCCAGTCGGTCGCATTATCGTTCCACCAGAATGAATCGTTATCGAACCAGCCTGATTCCTTGAAGCGCACAGGATCTGTTATTCCTGGCGGTGCATCTTTACCTAAATCATCGATCGTGCCTTCGGTATGAATAATTACATATTGTGGAAATGTGTTATGTACCCGCTCTAAAACATCTTCGTAAACCTTGAATGTGCTCTCATACCAGTGAACGGCCGCCCCATACAGGTATTGTGAGGTCTCATCATCGCTATAAAGCACATGCGCCCAATGTTCGAGACCATCTCTGTTATGGTCATATATCAATAATTTCACATCATCATATTTACTGCGTTGCAATGCCGGGCCCAAATGATGCTTGATAAAATCGTTCTGTGACTCAGCTGAAAAATGCATACTTTCCCACTGCCCGTTATTGCCATTGGGTTCGTTCACGGGTGTGATACCCCAGAGCTTCACACCCTGCCTGCTATATTCCTCAAGATATCTGATCAGGTAGTCGGCGTAATATTTTTCATAGCCGTGTTTCAAACTGCCCCCGGTTCCATGATAATTGTTTTTCTCGTCGCCAGGGATATACCAGTCTTCGATGTCTTTCATCCAGGCAGGCGCCGTCCAGGCAGAAGCAATAATTTTCAAGTCGGAATCGTTTTGTTGATGCTTAATCTCAAATGCCTGCTTGATCATTGGCAACACATCGAATTCCGTATCCTGGATTGCCGGGTATTTTTTATTACTAAAACCATCAAGATCAGGTGCTATAGAAAAATATTTCAGCGTCCTGTCTTCTTTAATGTCATCGTAGGAAAACTTCCCTTCAACAGAAAAGTCACTGGCACCAATCACAGTTCTGGCCAATGAAAAATTCGCTCCCTGATCGCCATATATGCGATCCATCACTTCCTGTCGTTGACTTTTACTGAGATGAGCCAGTACGAATGCAGAAGATTCAGTAAAAGAACCACCTATACCGTGAAGTGTTTGCTTGATGATATGAGGCTGTACATGAATGATAATTTCGCCTGTTTTGCTATTTTCAAAATTAACATTTTCCTTAATGGCGAGTCTGTCACCTTTTGCCGATGTCAGCAGAATTTCGCAAGTTGAAGACAAGCCATAATCTGCATCAACACTATCAGGCATGTCGCCGGTTCCGGCAATTAACGCAGCAGTGGTTACCATGTTAAATACAACCGGTTATGTTTTTTGATGCAAGACATTAAGCGGCTCCGCCATCTATTGCAGGTTCGCCATTAGCAAGTCCACTATTAGAAGTCCTGCCGTTCACTGCGGGTTCCCCACGACGTCGTTCCAGCTGCAACCTGATTTCATGTGCCTTCTCCTCGGTAATGGGGAAAGCATACACTGCCCATATCGCCAGACCCGAGCATATAAATGGAACTGCCACATCAAGCAGACGCATCAGAAAGATTGCGCGCTCGGTTTGATTGCCATTCAGCTCAACATCGAATCCGGTTGCATTAAGAAGAAAACCACCCCCGGCCAGCGCTAATGCCATACCCAGTTTTACCACCCACCAGTAAATCGAGCCGAACATACCTTCGCGCCTTTGATAGGTTTCAAGCTCATCAAGATCACAGACATCGGCAATCATCGAACCCATCAGGGTAAACAAGGCACCCAGACCGAATGCCATGAAGGGTGCCGGCACCAGTAACAACCATGGAATCTCCGGGTTATAACAGAACCATTTCAGTGCATAACCGAACATGGAAATACTGATTGCTATAAAGAAGGTCCGTCTTTTGCCTATCTTTGTTGCCAGCCAGGTCACCAGAAAAATCACACAAAATGTGGATACAGCACCAATCGTTCCCGACCAGCCGGCATATTCAGCACCCAGTTCCTGGTCACCGCCGAAAACGTAATAAATAATCACATAAAACTGAAAAGATGAGATCAGCATGAAACCGTTGAACACCAGAAATGTTGCGGCACATAATTTCATGAATGGACTGACTTTCAGTGTAACGATAAAGCCGTTAATAAAATCAATAATATTTTTCTTGATGGCCTGTGCCGCTGACACTATTTCTTCACCATCTCCAGCAAGCTCTTCCCGGGGAGGCGGATGCTTAAACCGTTCACGTAAGAATATCGCGGGCAGAATACCAATAGCGATGGTCAACGCAGCAATACCGATTGCCAGATAAGAAGCACCGTCAACAATGTCGTCAAAGTAATCGGCCTGCATCATCAACAGAAACCAGGGCGAGACCACGTAGGCCAGCTGGCCCATGAAATTTTGCACCCCCATGAGCCTTGTACGCTCATGATAGTCAGGCGTTAATTCATATCCCAGGGCCACCCATGGCGTAGCGAAGACGGTATAGCCAAGGTAAAAAATGAATGAGCCTATCAGGAAGAACCAGAAATAATAGCTATCGCTTTGTCCTCTGGGTAATTGCCACAGCAAGGCAAATACCACACCAGCAATTATTGCGCCGATGAAGATATAGGGTCGCCTTCTGCCCCAGCGGCTGCGGGTATGATCGGAGATGTAGCCCATCAAGGGATCAGTGATGGCGTCTGTCAAGCGTGGCAAGGCACTCACTAAACCAACTAGCGCTGGATTCATGCCCAGGCCAAGGTTGAGTACGATGACCATACCCCCGATAGCAGCAGCAAGCAGATTATTAACAAATGCACCGAAACCATAGATCAATTTGTGCGGCAGAGAAATACGATCTTCTGGTGCGGTTTCGTAATGCTTCATTGCTGCCACGTGATTTCTGCTCCAGTGATGTATTCTCAATTACATATAATTCAAAAATAGTTATCAGTGACGTATCTCAGGGCACTGCAAACAATCATAAATTTTTACTACCAAATATTTTCAGCACATCTGCCTGCTAATCAGTAACTGCCAGTACATGTCTAAGGTGTAGAGACAATCAGGCTGGCATCATCCAGGAAAATGGCACCGCCGTTTGAGGTCGAAGCCTCCAGTATATGTATCAGCTGGATTCTGGCCGACGCGGTACCCGCAGGCATGACTGCCGAAACATCCATCTGTGTCCAGTCGAAATCATTACCGCCGTCCGTACCAGCCAGCACATAGTCGAAGACACCACCAACAATGGCGTCACTTCCCGCACTCACCTGGGCAAGCGGCGTGAAGCCACCACTGATGTTATTTCCACTGGCATCGAGCGCAAATATCTGCAACAGAAAGATATTATTGAAATTGTCACCGTTCCAGTTCATCGCAAAAACCTGTGCGTCAACAATGTCGCCTGGATTCGCTGCAACATCCTGGAAGGCACCTGCATCTGTGCCGTACTGTTTCAAC
>JASFVM010000150.1:0-6740 GCA_050049835.1 Gammaproteobacteria bacterium | reverse complement strand
TAAATTCCCGCTGTGGCTGGCGCCCGTGCAGGCGGTGATCATGAATATCACTGATAATCAGGCTGAATTTGCCAAAATTGTCAAACAAAGCCTTGCTGAACAAGGATTTAAGGTCGAATTGGACTTGAGAAATGAAAAGATCGGCTTTAAAATCCGCGAGCACACATTGCAGCGGGTTCCCTACATGCTGGTTATCGGCGACCGGGAACTCGAAACGAATACAGTGGCCGTGCGCACGCGAAGCGGAGAGGACCTCGGTTCCATGTCGGTTGACGACCTGGCAGCCCGGTTATCCGATGAAATCGCGAGCCGCGGTCATGCTGTTTTGGAGGATTAGAAATCGCAGCACAGAAAAAGACGCTTTTAAACGCGGATATTACGTATCCCGAGATACGGGTAATTGACGAGGAAGGTGAGCAGCTTGGCATTATGACGAGCCAGGAGGCACTGGAAAAAGCCCAGGCAGCCGGTCTCGACCTTGTGGAAGTGTCACCGAATGCAAAACCTCCGGTTTGCCGAATCATGGACTTCGGCAAGTTCAGATTTGAAAGCAGCAAGAAACAGCAGGCTTCGAAGAAGAAGCAGAAAAGGACACAAATCAAGGAAATCAAGTTCCGACCCAGGACGGAAGAGGGCGATTACCAGGTCAAACTGAAAAAGCTGCGGAACTTCCTTGAGAAAGGCGACAAGACAAAAGTGACCATGCGTTATCGTGGTCGCGAATTTGCGCACCAGGAACTGGGTATGCAATTGTTGAAGCGCGTTGAGGCTGATCTGGAAGATATAGCCAATGTTGAGCAAATGCCGAATATGGAAGGACGGCAGATGGTCATGCTACTGGGACCGAAGAAAGTCAGGTAGCCAATATAGATTTGTTGTCTTTCTCACGAAAAATATTTTTCGATAGAGCAAGGCAAAAATTAACGAACAAGCGGACTGTATTAAATAATACATGAGCATTGTGAGTTAATTTTTAACGCGGCTATAGTGGAAAAGATGCAGCGTGAAAAGACAACAACGAGTGAGCCGGTCACAAGCTTCAGGGATTGAACACCGTGCTGATTTTTGAAGAACAAACTACAGGAGAGGGCAATCATGCCTAAGATGAAAACTAATCGTGGCGCAGCCAAGCGCTTCCGCCGTACCGGTTCAGGTAAATTCAAGCGCGCGCAATCATTCCGCCGCCATATCCTGACCAAGAAGAGTACCAAACGTAAACGTCACCTGCGTGATGATGCAGTGGTTCATGAAAATGACACCAAAATGCTGACTCGCATGTTGCCCTACGTATAAGGCGGAGAACTAAAGATGCCAAGAGTAAAAAGAGGCGTACAGGCCAGAGCACGTCATAAAAAAGTACTGGCCAAGGCAAAAGGTTATTACGGTGCGCGCAGTCGCGTTTACCGTGTCGCACATCAGGCCGTTATCAAGGCCGGTCAGTATGCTTACCGCGACCGTCGCGTCAAGAAGCGTACCTTCCGTTCTTTGTGGATCGCGCGTATAAACGCCGCGGCCCGTGAATGCGGTCTGTCTTACAGCCGCATGATCAATGGTCTGAACAAGGCAGAAGTTGACATTGATCGCAAGGTGCTGGCTGATCTCGCTGTGCACGACAAGGCAGCGTTCAGTGCCCTGGCGGACAAGGCAAAAGAAGCACTGGCAGTTTAAGACAGGTGCGAGTGGCGAGGGACGAGGGGCGAGGAAGAGCGATTCTCCACTAACTTCACGACCAGCCGACAAAGCCGAGTATAACAAGGGGAAGCCAGCTTCCCCTTTATTCATTAAACGGTAATATCGAGGATAAGGCAATTGGATCTTCAGGCGTTAACTGCCAAAGCTCAAGCTGATATCGAGGCAGCAGATAGTCTGGATGCGCTTGACCAGATACGCGTGGCCTACCTGGGGAAAAAGGGCGAGCTGACATCACTGCTGAAAACACTGGGCAGCCTGCCGGCTGATAAGCGCAAGGCCGCGGGTCAGGATATCAATAAAGCCAAGCAGGAAGTGCAGCAGGCCATCGAGGCCCGCAAGACATCCCTGCAGACGGCAGCACTGCAAGCGAAACTGGCGAGCGAGCGTATCGATGTCACCTTGCCCGGCCGCGGCCAGTCAACCGGCGGTCTGCATCCGGTGACCCGAACCATGCAGCGCATCGAAGAGCTGTTCTCGCAACTCGGCTTTGCGATCGAGCAGGGCCCTGAAATCGAGGACGACTACCATAACTTCGAGGCGCTCAATATACCTGCGCATCATCCGGCCAGGGCCATGCACGATACGTTCTACTTCGATGCCCAGACCCTTTTGCGTACCCATACCTCACCGGTGCAGGTGCGCCATATGCAAAGCGACCAGCCGCCGCTGCGAATTATCGCTCCCGGCCGTGTCTACCGCTGTGATTCCGATCTAACGCATACGCCGATGTTTCATCAGGTGGAGGGTTTGCTGGTCGACAGCAACGTCAGTTTCTCTGACCTGATGGGAACCCTGGCTGATTTTCTGCAGCACTTTTTTGAAGATGAAAATCTGCAGACCCGCTTCAGGCCTTCCTACTTTCCGTTCACCGAGCCGTCGTCCGAAGTCGACATTCAGTGCGTGATGTGCGGCGGTGAAGGCTGCCGTGTCTGCGGCCATACCGGCTGGCTGGAAATACTGGGTTGCGGCATGGTGCACCCGAATGTTTTCAAGGCGGTAGGTATCGATAACGAAGAGTACACCGGCTATGCCTTCGGTATGGGCGTCGAGCGTCTGGCCATGCTGCGCTACGGTGTTAATGACTTGCGCCTGTTCTTCGAAAACGACCTCAAGTTCTTGCAGCAGTTTGCATAAACACGATTCACCACAGAGGCACAGAGAACACAGAGAAATTATTATTGTTATGAAAAGCCCATTTGTGATTAATAAAACCATCGATAGCATAACTGTAGCTTACAGTTGTTACCCGCATAAACACGATTGACCACAGAGGCACAGAGAACACACAGAAATTAATACTGTTATGAAAAGCCCATTTGTGATTAATAAAACCATCGATAGCATAACTGTAACTTACGGTTGTTGCCCGTATAAACAACTCTGTGCCCTCTGTGCCTCTGTGGTGAAAAATAACTTATGAAAATCAGCGAACAATGGTTACGAACCTGGGTTAATCCTGCGATCCCAAGCAATGTGCTGGTAGAGCAGTTGACCATGGCCGGCCTCGAAGTAGATGGTACTGAACCAGCGGCCGGCGAGTTCACCGATGTCGTCGTCGCCAGGGTCGAGTCAGTGGAAAAGCATCCCGACGCTGACAAATTGAACGTCTGCCAGGTGAGCGATGGCAACGAGACGTTACAGATCGTTTGCGGTGCGGCCAATGTACGGGAAGGTCTGTCGGTTGCATTGGCCAGGGTGGGTGCAGTACTGCCGGGTAATTTCAAAATCAAGCCGGCAAAATTACGTGGTGTGGCTTCGGCAGGAATGCTGTGCTCGGAAAAAGAGCTGGGTATGGCGGAACAATCCGATGGCATTATGGAGCTGCCCACAGATGCACCGGTGGGCCAACCCCTGTACGAGTATCTCGAACTCGATGATACGATCATCGAAATCGATCTGACACCCAATCGTGGCGATTGTCTGAACATAGCCGGTATTGCCCGTGAAGTCGGAGCCCTGAACCAGTGTGATGTCACCGAAGAGGTACACGAACCCTACAAGCAGACCATCAAGGATACCTTTGAGGTCAACATCGAGGCGCCTGAGGCCTGTTCACACTATGCTGGCCGTGTATTACGCGGTGTCAATGTATCCTCGCCAACGCCATTGTGGATGGTTGAACGCCTGCGCCGTTCCGGTATCCGCAGCCTGGGTGCTGTTGTGGATATCACCAACTACGTGATGATCGAGCTTGGCCAGCCGATGCATGCCTTTGATCTCGACCAGCTGGACGGCTGCATCAATGTCAGATACGCCGGCAATGCGGAGAAAATCAAACTTCTCGATGGCAAAATGATCGAACTTGACGATAAAACGCTGGTAATTGCAGATAACTCGCGACCCCTGGCGCTGGCAGGCGTGATGGGCGGCGAAAACTCCGGTGTCAACGATGATACTCACTCGATCTTTCTCGAAAGTGCCTACTTTGCACCGGAAGTGATCGCTGGCAAGGCCCGTGGCTATGGCCTGCATACGGACTCTTCACATCGCTTTGAACGCGGTGTTGACCCGCAATTGCAGGTGCACGCCATTGATCGGGCCACGGAGCTTGTGCTAGAGATTTGTGGTGGCGAGGTAGGCCCGGTCACGGAAGTGACAACGGAAGCACATCCCGGCGACCGTCATCCGATCGATCTTCGCTTTGAGCGTATCAATCGAGTACTGGGTATAGAGCTCGATAAAGGTGAAATAATCGACATTCTCATGCGTCTAGGTATGGAAGTGAAATCATTCAAGGACCACTGGATGGTGAAACCACCAAGCTACCGCTTTGATATCGAGATCGAGGCCGACCTGCTCGAAGAGCTGGTGCGTATACACGGTTACAACAACATTCCACGCACACGCCCCCTGTACCAGGCGGCCATGTGCGCGATGCCTGAAAACCGTCAGCCGCTGACTCGACTGCGCCAGTCGCTGGTCAATCGTGGCTATTTTGAAGCCATTACCTACAGCTTTGTTGATCCTCAATGGCAGGCCGTACTCGACCCTGAGCGCCAGGCGGTAAAACTGGCCAATCCACTGTCGTCCGAGATGTCGGTGATGCGCACCACGATCTGGACGGGCCTGTTGCAGGCCGTGCGACATAATCTCAACCGCCAGCAAGGCAGGGTGCGTCTGTTTGAAACCGGGCAGGTCTTCCTGCAGGGCGACAATGAGCTTGCCCAGATCGAAAGAATCTCCGGCGCTGTCTGTGGTTCGATCACGGATGAGCAATGGGGGGAAGGCAGTCGTGAAGTCGATTTTTACGACCTGAAGGCTGATGTCGATGCGTTGTTTGGCGCAGAAGCCGATATTGAGTATCGCGCCGAATCACATCCGGCATTGCACCCGGGGCAGAGTGCTGCGATTTACAGGAACGGCACCGCGATTGGCTGGATCGGTGCATTGCACCCACAGGCCATATCTGATCTGGACTTGAGCAGAACGGTTTACGTATTCGAGCTGGATCTTGAGGCTGTGCGCCAGTCACA
Organism: Gammaproteobacteria bacterium; assembly: GCA_050049835.1. Classification (GTDB taxonomy): domain Bacteria; phylum Pseudomonadota; class Gammaproteobacteria; order SZUA-229; family SZUA-229; genus JABDQW01. The sequence goes on along the minus strand of JASFVM010000150.1, from coordinate 1,575 downwards.
CCTGCCAGTGTTCAGACCGCTGTCGAAATATCCCGAGGTCAGGCGAGACCTGGCTATCCTGATTGATGAGGCGGTCAGTGCAGGGGCGATCGAGGATTGCATCAGGACATCAAGCTCGGAAATCCTGCAGGAAGTTCGTCTATTTGACATTTATACCGGTAAAGGCGTGGATAAAGGACTAAAAAGTGTTGCTTTTGGCTTGATTTTACAGGATTTTTCACGCACTCTTACTGACCAGGACATTGATTCTGCGGTAGAATCCGTGGTTTCGGCACTAAACAAGAATTTTGCTGCTACACTTCGGGAGTAGGACATGGCACTAACAAAAGCCGACATGGCAGAAAGCCTGTACGAAGAGCTTGGACTGAACAAACGCGAAGCCAAAGAACTGGTTGAACTGTTTTTCGAGGAAGTGAGATCGGCACTTGGGGATGCAAATCACGTCAAACTGTCAGGTTTCGGCAATTTCGTGCTGCGGGATAAAACCGAACGACCCGGCCGGAATCCAAAAACCGGGGAAGAAATTCCGATTTCTGCGCGCCGTGTTGTGACATTCAGACCTGGACAGAAACTGAAGCAACGAGTAGAAGCATATGCTGGAAGCCAGCAATAATAACGAATTACCAGCAATACCGGGCAAACGCTATTTCACCATCGGTGAAGTCAGCGAACTGTGCGGTGTCAAATCGCACGTACTGCGCTACTGGGAACAGGAATTTAACCAGCTGAAACCGGTTAAACGCCGCGGCAACCGCCGTTACTACCAGCGTCATGACGTCATCCTGATTCGCCAGATCAGGAACCTGTTATACGAGCAGGGCTACACCATCACCGGTGCCCGCCAGAAGCTTACGGGTGAAGACGCGGCGGAAGACAGCAACCAGAGCCAGCAGATCATCCGCCAGATGCGCATGGAGCTGGAAGATTTGCTGCATTTGCTTAAATCATAACTGTCAGCGACCAGTAACCAGCTGCCAGCAACAAGCCCAGGCAGCAGTGCTGGCATTTTCCACCTCAAGCGGTCACAACCAAAGCCTTATATATTTACCCGTTTTCGGGTATCCTATGCGACCTTTACGGGGCGTAGCGCAGTCTGGTAGCGCACCACACTGGGGGTGTGGTGGTCACAGGTTCAAATCCTGTCGTCCCGACCAATATTTTCTGGTTGTGCATCAATCACCTGGCGTTCAAAATCAGTGTGCCATTTTCCTTGCATGCTGTGTGAAGTCGCAGATAAGTAGCTACACCTTGTTCCCTGAACCGCCTGCTTGAATATTCTCAGGCACCCGGAGCCCCTGGAGAAGCACTCAGACGCCTTGTGCTCAATACTCTCGCCCCGATTCGTTTCACTTAGCCAATTTTTTCTATTTTTTATGCGCAATTTGTTGGTGTAGATGTTCAGCCAGACGAATAGCCAGCGCTACAATCGTTAACGTCGGATTAGCGTAACCAATGGTTGGAAATACCGAACTACCCGTAACATATAGATTTTCCAATCCGTGTACCCGGCAGTTTTTATCGACCACACCCTGTTTTGGGTCGGTATGCATACGCGTGGTACCTGACGGGTGCTTG
>JASFVM010000149.1:0-6758 GCA_050049835.1 Gammaproteobacteria bacterium | reverse complement strand
ACGCCCGGTGATGATGGCTGCGTTTATCCCGCCTTCCTGCAACATACGCATGCCATGGCCATCGAGCGAGTTGAATGCCTTGTATTCCTGGCCGTCATCGCCCATGAACAGGCTGCCATCCGTCATTACACCATCGACATCGAAAATAACGAGCTCGATTTTTTTTGCTTTATCCAGTATGTCTTTCATATAACTTCAACTAACAGTTAAGAGTGGATAGTGCACAACGGGGAAGCCTGGCATTTCTCATTATTCACTATTCACTGTTGACTCTATTCACTGTGGTTTTAAACCACGCCCGCTCTCAGCAGGTCGTGCATATTCAATGCGCCCACAAGCTTGCCATCGGTATCCGTGACCAGAGCACCATTGATTTTGTGATCATCCATCAACTTGAGAACGGCGGCTGCAAGGTCGTGCGCATTGACAGTTTTGCAGTCGCTTGTCATTACCTGGTCGATCGAGGTGTGTTGCAGATCAATGTTCCTGTCCAGGGTTCTGCGCAGGTCGCCGTCAGTGAAGATGCCGAGCACCCTGTCACCGCTGTCGACGATCGCTGTCATGCCAAGACCCTTGCTGCTCATCTCGAGCAGTGCCTCGGATATGGTTGCCTCGGGGCTGACACGCGGCATGTCTTTACCGCTATGCATGATATCAGAGACGTGCAGCAGCAGGCGCCGACCCAGGCTGCCGCCGGGATGTGACAGCGCGAAATCTTCCTCGGTAAAGCCGCGTGCGTCCAGCAGGGCGACGGCGAGGGCATCTCCCATGACCAGGGCGACTGTTGTGCTTGAAGTGGGTGCAAGCCCCAACGGGCAGGCTTCATTTGCAACACCGACATCGAGATTGATCGTGGCTCCGGTCGCCAGTGGTGAGCCGGGATTGCCGGTCATGCTGATCAGCGGCACACCCAGGCGCTTTATAATCGGCACGATAGTGAGTAACTCGGCGGTATTGCCCGAATTTGACAGGGCGATGACGACATCTTTCGTAGTAATCATGCCGAGATCACCATGACTGGCTTCACCCGGATGGACGAAAAATGCCGGGCTCCCGGTGCTGGCCAGGGTTGCAGCTATCTTGCCGGCAATATGGCCGGACTTACCCATACCGGTGACGACGATTCGACCCTCACAGTTGAGCATGATTTCACAGGCGTGTGCGAAGCTGTCGTCTATCCTGTCTTTCAGCGCGCTCACTGAAGCGAGTTCGGTTTCGATTACGGCCAGTCCCAGCTTTTTAAAGTCCGTTTGTGTCATAAGAATCGGGTTCAGTGTTATTCAAAGCTCGGTGAAGTACAGCAGTACCTGATAACCGGCAAAACATGCCAGCAGGATCCCGCCTTCTATACGGTTAATACGGCCCTGTCCTCTAAATCCATAAACCATGATGACCAGTGCGATGGTCAGGATGAAAACCACGGGCACATCACGGTCAAGCACACCGGCATCGAGTGTTGACGGGTATATTAGACCGGGAATGCCCATCACGGCCAGCGTGTTGAACATGTTGGAACCGACGACATTGCCAATCGCGATGTCGTGTTCGTCTTTGAGGGCGCCGGCAATTGAAGCTGCCAGCTCCGGCAGGCTGGTGCCGATCGCAATGATAGTGAGGCCGATCAACAAGTCGCTGACGCCGAATTCTGTCGCTATCTGAACGGCGCCCCAGACCAGTATTCTGGAGCTCGCCACCAGCAAAACAAGGCCAAGCACCAGCCAGAACAGGGCCATCGGTGTCGACATCGGCCGTGGCAGTTCATCGGCAAATTCCCGGTACATCGGGTCCACGGATTTGTTCAGCATGGCCTGGCGCGTGACCCACCACATCAGCAGGATCACGCTGCTGGTCAGGATCAGGCCGTCGGTCCGTCCCAGTATGTTGTCCTGTATCAACAGCAGCATCAGCAGCATCGCCATCAGCAGCAGGGGCAGTTCTTTTTTCAGGATGCGCGAATGCACATCGAGCGGCATAATCAGGGCAGACAGGCCCAGCACCAGGGTGATATTGGTAATATTGGAACCAAGCGCATTACCGACTGCAAGGCCGGGGCTTTCATCCATTGCAGCTATCGCGGCTACCAGCATCTCCGGTGCCGAGGTGCCAAAGCCGACGATCGTCAGGCCGATGATCAGCGGCGATATATTCAGATTGCGTGCCGTGGCGGCAGCACCGCAGATGAATCTGTCGGCGCTCCAGACCAGAAGCAGAAATCCGGCAATAATAGCAGCAATGTTGTACAGCATGATGGTCGTTTGGGTGGAAAATGGTGAAGATTACGCTAATGAGCGCAGGAATTAAATCACAGAATGCAGGACGTATACGGCAGGTAACGGATGCATAAGCGCGTGCAAGCGCATACAATAGCGGCCCATATAATAAAAATTGTATCTTGATATTCACCCGGCACCCAAGGGAACCGATTTGAGCGACACGTTAATCAAAATCCGCGGTCTGAAATTCAGCCGCGGAAACCGCATCATCTTTGATGGTATCGACATGGATATTCCGCGCAAGGGCATCACCGCCATCATGGGTCCAAGCGGTACCGGTAAAACGACCTTGCTGAAGCTGATGGGCGGGCAGCTGCGTCCGGATGAAGGCACCATCGAGATTGACGGGCAAAACGTGCATAAATTGAAAACGACGCAGCTTTATGCGTTGAGAAAGCGCATGGGTATGCTGTTTCAGTCCGGTGCGCTGCTGACCGATCTCACCGTGTTTGAAAACGTGGCGTACCCCTTGCGTGAGCATACCCGGCTCAGCGAGGGCATGATCCGGCAGCTGGTAATGCTCAAGCTCAATGCGGTTGGCTTACGTGGTGCCGCACAGTTAATGCCTGCCGAACTCTCGGGTGGCATGGCGCGACGTGTTGCCATGGCGCGTGCGATGTCGCTCGATCCGATGATGATCATGTACGACGAACCCTTTACCGGGCAGGACCCGATATCGATGGGGGTGCTGGTGAAGTTGATCCGCGAACTCAATAACGTGCTCGATATCTGCAGTATTGTGGTTTCTCATGATGTACGTGAAACCCTGACGATTGCGGATTATGCCTATGTTATTTCTGATGGTGAGATTGTTGGCCACGGCCATCCGGACGAACTGAACGCCAGTGACTCTGCATGGATAAGGCAATTCATTGACGGTCTCGCTGATGGCCCGGTTCCGTTTCATTACCCGGCTGCGCCTTTACTGGATGATCTGTTTGCCGGTAATTCAAAACAATGATGCTGATTATTGACAAGCTGCAGTTGTTTGGCCACAAGACCCTGTCATCGTTGCAGCGACTTGGCCGCGGCCATCTGTTTCTGTTGCAGGTGCTGCCGGCTATGCAGAGCATGCTGTTCAGGCCGAGTCTGCTGATACGACAAATGTTTTCCGTCGGTGTGCTCACCCTGCTGATTATCATTGTCGCCGGCCTGTTCGTCGGGATGGTGATGTCGCTGCAGTCTTATTATGCATTGGTGGATTTTGGTGCCGAAGATTCGGTCAGTGTCATGGTGGTACTGTCGTTACTACGTGAACTCGGGCCCGTAATTACCGCGCTGTTATTTGCCGGCAGGGCCGGTTCGGCATTGACAGCGGAAATCGGTTTGATGAAAGCGACCGAACAGCTGTCCGGCATGGAGATGATGGCGGTGAACCCGATCGAACGTGTGATTGCGCCGAGGTTCCTCGCCGGTTTTTTATCCCTGCCATTGCTTGCCGCCATATTCAGTGCTGTGGGTGTTATGGGAGGTTATATGGTTGCGGTCGAACTGCTGGGGCTTGATGCGGGAGCTTTCTGGTCACAGGCCGTATCAAACGTGGACCTGTATCATGACCTGGGCAATGGCATGATCAAGAGCGCCGTGTTCGGCTTTGTTGTTGTCTGGATCGCTGTTTTCGAAGGATACGACTGTGTTCCGACATCCGATGGCTTGAGCAAGGCCACCACCAGGACGGTTGTGCACAGCTCACTGGCTGTGCTGGGCCTGGATTTTGTATTAACAGCGCTGATGTTCGGTGACTGAACAGCTTTGAAGTTACCTGATTGATGAGTACACAGGGGGACGCATGAATACACGTACGATAGAAATAGCGGTTGGACTGTTTGTGGCAGCCGGCATGGCAGCACTGTTTATGCTGGCAATGAAAGTCAGTAACCTGGCGACATATGGTGGCGATGAAGGTTACATCATATCAGCCAGCTTCGATAATATTGGCGGCCTGAAGGTGCGCTCACAGGTCTCGGCCAGTGGTGTCAGGGTCGGCCAGGTTGTCGGCATTGAGTATGACAGTAACGGCTATGAGGCCCGTGTAACCATGTCGATTGACCCGCAATATGATAAATTTCCCACCGATACGGCGGCCAGCATACTGACTTCGGGCCTGCTCGGGGAACAATTCATTGGTTTGCAGCCCGGTGCTGAAGAAGAATTCCTCAAGGCCGGCAGTGAAATTGAGCTGACTCAATCGGCGCTGGTTCTGGAACAAATCATCGGTCAATTCCTCTATAGCATGTCAGAGGAATAAACTTGAGCGCGATGGTGGTGTTATGACAACAGGAAACATGTTTTTTACAGGTAAAACTTTCTCATTGAGCGGGGTGTTTATTGTCCTGCAGCTGTATTTCAGCAGTTTGCTGGCGGCGGCGGATATAATCGCCCCCGATGTCATGCTGAAGCAGACGTCGGATGAAGTTATCGCTGTATTGAAGGAAAAGGGAGAGCAGATAAAAGAAGACCCTGATCTTGTCTATGGGCTGGTGCATGAATACATATTGCCGCATCTGGATGAAGTCACGATTGCCAAGCTCGCGCTGGGCAAAAACTGGCGAGTAGCAACACGTGAGCAGAAACTCGAATTCATCAATGAATTTCGTGATCTGCTGATCCGCACCTATGGCAAGTCCCTGAGTGAATTCAGTGACCAGCAGATCAATTACTTTCCGGTAAGGATGGAAAAGGGTGAAGAAAAGGTAGTGGTGAAATCGGAAGTGATCCAGCCCGGCGGCCCGCCTATACCTGTTGCCTACCGTATGCGTATCAAGGATGATGCCTGGAAGGTATACGATCTCAGTATCGACGGTGTCAGCCTGGTTACCAGCTACCGCGGTACCTTTGATCAGGAAGTCCGAAAGGGCGGCATAGAAGGGCTGTTGAAGTACCTGAAGGACAAGAACGCAGATAAGGCAACCTCTTGAAAAAAACTCCCGGCTCACCAGCGGCGACAATCAGGCCAGTAAACGAGAATAGCACCGACAAGGCACACTTTGTTGTCAGCGGTATACTCGGTTTCGATACCGTGCCCGAGTTGATGAAGCAGGCCGGGCGTCTGTTCGCATCCTGTGACGCGGTCGTAGTCGACTTCTCCGAAGTGGAAAACTGCAACAGTGCCGGTCTTGCGGTGATGCTTGAGATGGCCAGACAAATGCGGCAGCAGAATAAATCGGTCTGTTTCAAATCCTTGCCGGAACAGATAGTTACATTCGCAAGAGCCTACAGCATCGAAAAAGAGCTCTCCCGGTCAGGTCTTTTATGTTGAACAAGCTATTGATACAAGGCGGCACAAGGCTGGATGGAGAAATTCGAATATCCGGTGCCAAGAATGCCGTTTTGCCCATCCTTGCTGGTACGCTGCTCGCGGATGGTCCGGCGATCATCGAGAATGTTCCTCATCTCCATGATGTCACGACAACTGTTGAGTTGCTTGGCTCAATGGGAGTCCAGGTTGTGATTGATGAAAAGCTGAGCATCGAGGTTGACACTTCAACGATTGAAAACCAGGTCGCGCCGTATCATCTGGTAAAAACCATGCGTTCTTCGATTCTCGTTCTGGGCCCGCTGCTGGCGCGCTTCGGCCAGGCGGAGGTCTCATTGCCCGGTGGCTGTGCTATTGGCTCGCGCCCGGTAAACCTGCATATCAAGGGCCTGCAGGACATGGGAGCGGATGTCGAGGTGAAAAACGGTTATATCCATGCAAAAGCCAGCCGCCTCAAAGGTGCGCGACTGGTGATGGATATTGTGACTGTGACCGGTACCGAGAATCTGATGATGGCGGCAACGCTGGCAGACGGTATCACGGTGATCGAGAATGCGGCGCGAGAACCCGAAGTCGTGGACCTGGCCAATTTCCTCAATGCGATGGGCGCAAACATAGCCGGCGCCGGGACAGACACAATCACAATTGAAGGCGTGGAGAAGCTGACCGGGACCCGCTACAGGGTTTTACCGGACCGGATTGAAACCGGTACCTACCTGGTGGCTGCGGCCATTTCCGGGGGCAGAATCAAAGTCAAGGATACAGACCCCAAGCTGCTGGATGCGGTTATCGATAAACTACGCGAAGCCGGTGCTCATATTACCTGCGGTGAAGACTGGATCGAGCTGGATATGCATGGCAAAAGACCAAAAGCGGTGAGTATCCGCACGGCCCCGTTTCCGGCTTTCCCGACCGATATGCAGGCTCAGTTTGCGGCCCTGAATACTATCGCGGAAGGCACTTCAACCATTGTTGAAACAGTGTTTGAGAACCGTTTCATGCATGTACAGGAACTGCAACGCATGGGTGCCGATATCGAAGTTGAGGGTAATACGGCAATCGTGCGCGGTGTGCACAAGCTGACTGCGGCACCGGTTATGGCCACGGATCTGCGTGCATCGGCCAGCCTGATCATGGCGGGTCTCATCGCTGAAGGTGAAACTGAAGTACAGCGCATTTATCATATAGACCGCGGTTACGAAATCATTGAAGAAAAGCTGTCGCAGCTG
>JASFVM010000148.1:0-6774 GCA_050049835.1 Gammaproteobacteria bacterium | reverse complement strand
AGCGCTGACGATGCTGGAACAGGGGATCGCGGCCAGCATCGAAGTGGCCGGCCGGCACTATGATATCGAACCGCAATTTATCGAAGACCTGCATCGTTACGACATGCAAAAACATCTGGCCTCACTGGACAAGCCGGTGCTGATATTCAAGGTTCTGAACGATGCACTGGTTGATAGCGAGAATGCAGACGAGATCAGCGAATGGACAAAAGGCCTATCGTCTGTCATCACTTTAGACAAGGCAGATCATCTACTCTCGAACAAGGATGATGCAGCGTTTGTGGCGAATGAAATTGTGAAGTGGTTTGAAGATTTAATTTGAACCGCAGAGGCGCGGAGACGAAGAGTAAACGTAAGTATTATTTGTATGTTATTTTCAGGTTGATCGTAACAGGCCTGGTTAACACAACCTGCAACCACAAAACAATATTCCTTCTCTGCGTCTCCGCGCCTCTGCGGTTAACAAACAAATACTCTTTGCGGCCTTTGCGTCTTTGCGGTGATATATGCAGACCCTTGCAGCCTGGCGATGGATGACTTACCAGCCAGCGGCTTCAGCAATGCCCTTGCCAAGCTCGGCAGGTGAACGCACGGTCGTTACCCCCGCTTTTTCCAGTGCCGCAAACTTGTCAGCCGCAGTCCCCTTACCCCCGGCAATAATCGCACCCGCATGTCCCATGCGTTTGCCTTTGGGTGCAGTGCCACCGGCAATAAACGCAGCGACCGGCTTGCTGACTTCAGATTGAATGAACTCGGCCGCTTCTTCTTCAGCCGTACCGCCAATTTCGCCAACCATCAGGATGGCCTCGGTCTGTTCATCGGCTTCAAACAGTTTCAGACAGTCAATAAAGCTGGTACCCGGAATCGGATCGCCGCCGATACCGATACAGGTGCTTTGCCCGTAACCCGGATCGCTCGTCTGTTTCACCGCTTCATAAGTGAGGGTGCCCGAACGTGAAACCACGCCGACTTTGCCCTTCTGGTGGATAGCGCCGGGCATGATACCGATCTTGCATTCACCGGGCGTGATGACTCCCGGACAGTTCGGACCAATAACCGTTACACCGGCAGTGTCAGCCACCATTTTGACCTGCAGCATATCCAGCGTCGGGATACCCTCGGTGATGCACACCACCAGTTCGATGCCGGCATCGATGGCTTCCAGCATGGAATCCTTGCAGAAAGGTGCCGGCACATAGATGACCGAAGCGGTGGCAGCGGTTTGTGCCACCGCCTGGCGCACGGTATTGAATACCGGCAAATCAAGATGCGTCTGCCCGCCTTTGCCCGGTGTAACACCACCGACCATTTTTGTACCATATGCAATGGCCTGCTCGGAATGAAACGTACCCTGCTTGCCGGTGAAACCCTGGCAGATAACCTTAGTGTCTTGATTAACCAGTACACTCATGATGCCTGCTCCGTTGCCGCTACGATTTTTTGCGCGGCATCGGTCAGATCGTTTGCCGCAATCAGGTTGAGCCCGCTATCGCCGAGCAGCTGGCTACCGCGCCCGGCATTGTTGCCCTCGAGCCTGACAACAACCGGCACATTGACATGCACCTCTTCCACCGCACCGATAATACCTTCGGCAATCAGATCACAGCGCACGATTCCACCGAAAATATTCACCAGAATGCCTTTCACGTTTTTATCCGAAAGGATGATCTTGAACGCTTCAGATACGCGTTCTTTGGTGGCTCCACCGCCGACATCGAGAAAGTTGGCCGGTTCGCCGCCACACAGTTTGATCAGGTCCATGGTTGCCATCGCCAGGCCGGCGCCGTTGACCATGCAGCCGATGTCGCCGTCGAGGGAAATATAATTAAGGTCCCACTCCTTGGCGCGGTTTTCGCGTTCGTCTTCCTGCGTGGTATCACGCATCGCCAGCAGATCAGGTTGCCGGTAGAGGGCGTTGTCATCAATATTGATCTTGGCATCAAGACATAAAAGATTGCCATCCGTCGTCACCACCAGCGGGTTGATTTCAACCAGGCTGAGATCTTTCTCGACAAACATGCGGGCCAGCCCGTTCAGCATTTTGCCGAACTGCTTGATCTGATCACCTTCAAGACCGAGGCCGAATGCCAGCTCCCTGCCCTGGTAAGGCTGCAACCCGGTCAGCGGATTGATTTTGGTCTTGAGGATTTTTTCCGGTGTCTCGGCAGCCACTTTTTCAATCTCGACACCGCCTTCGGTCGACGCCATCAATACGACACGCCTCGAGCCACGGTCGATCACGGCACCGACATACAGTTCGCGCGAAATTTCACAGGTTTCTTCAATCAACACCTGGTTCACAGGCTGGCCCTCCGTGCCTGTCTGAATCGTGACCAGGCGCGAACCCAGCATGGCGCCAACTGTGTGCGTTAATGCATCGATGTCTTCAACCAGTTTGACCCCGCCTGCCTTGCCGCGGCCGCCGGCATGTACCTGCGCCTTTACCGCCCATCTGTTTCCTGCGAGCGCTGAAGCAGCTGTTGCCGCATCAGCTGATGACTGTATTACCTGGTTCTCTGGAACGGGCAATCCGTATTGTTTGAAAACATTTTTTGACTGGTATTCGTGTAGGTTCATTACTTTCCTTTTATCTCATTGCGACCGCGGGGAAAACCTCTGCGCATTATTATAACGCGCGAAGTTACCTCACATGCGTTTGAGACGGCGACGACAACCGCTGATGTCAGTTCTTAATATGAATCGCGCGGTTGTGCACAGCCAGGGCCGCCTCGTGAATGGACTCCGACAATGTCGGATGGGCGAACACGGTCAGCGCCAGATCTTCAGAACTGGCACCCATCTCCATCGCCGTTACCGCCTGGGCGATCAACTCGGAAGCCTGTGTCGCACAGATATGCACGCCTAATACGCGATCCGTTTCCTGGTGGGCGATAATTTTCACCAGCCCTTCTGTAGCAGCCATTGCTTTCGCGCGACCGTTGGCTGCCAGAGGAAACATGCCGACATTGACAGGGATTCCGGCAACATTGCATACATGTTCAGATTTGCCTGCCCACGCCACTTCCGGATGCGTATATATGACTGAAGGCACGAGGTCATAATTAACCGTGGATTTCTGTCCTGCGATGCGCTCGGCAACCATGATGCCTTCTTCCGAAGCCTTGTGCGCCAGCATTGGTCCACGCACGATATCGCCAATCGCATAAATACCGGGCACGCTCGTTTCGCAATATTTATTCACGTGGATATATTCACGCTCATCTATTTCCAGTTCGATGTCATCACCAAATAAATGATCACTGTTGGGTTTGCGCCCGACCGCGACCACGAGTTTGTCGAATTTGATTTGTTGCGCTCCCCTGGTATCCTCATAAGTTACATGTACTTTCTTTTGCTTGACCGAAGTGGAAAGCAACCTTGCATTCAACCTGATATCCAGCCCTTGATGCTGAAATGACCTGAATGCAGCGCGGGAAATGTGTTTATCTGCGCTGGGCAGGAAGGCGTCCATGGCTTCCAGCAATACAACTTCTGACCCCAGCCGCGACCAGACACTGCCGAGCTCGAGACCAATCGCGCCTGCGCCAATAATGCCCAGTGTCCTGGGAACTGATTCAAACTGCAGGGCGCCGGCCGAATCAAAAATATAGTTGTCAGTCAAAGGGGCACGATCAAGCCGCACCGGAGAAGAACCGGCGGCAACAATGATGTTGTCTGCTTCAATCGTTTCTCTCACTTCACTGCTGCCACGGTCTGAAACCCTGACAACCTTTGCTGGAGCGAGACGCGCATGGCCATGGACGAGCGTGATCCTGTTGGTCTTGAACAGGCTGCCGATCCCCTGGGTTAACTCATCAACAACCTTGTCCTTGCGCGCCATCATTGCCATGATATCGACACTGGCACTCTTTATGCTTATACCGTGCTCAGTAAAGTCATTGTTCGCTGCCGCAAACAAATGTGACGATTCAAGTAGTGCTTTTGAAGGAATACAACCCACATTGAGGCAGGTGCCCCCCAGTGAGGACTCACCTTTTCGGTTCAGCCATTCGTCGACGCAGGCCACGCTCATACCCAGTTGCGCACAACGGATTGCTGCAACATACCCGCCAGGTCCGGCTCCTATTACTACAACATCAAATTTTTTATTACTCAATTTACACCTGCTTGAAATATAGTCACACCACACACATTATCAGATGCCGAGCAACATACGTGATGGCTCTTCCAGCATGTCTTTTATGGTCACCAGAAACTGCACTGCCTCGCGACCATCAATGATGCGATGATCATATGACAGCGCGAGATACATCATCGGCAGTACAGCAATCTCGCCATTCACGACCATGGGCCGGTCCTTGATGGTATGCATGCCCAGGATAGCGCTTTGCGGCGGATTCAGAATCGGGGTGGAAAGCATGGAACCAAATACGCCACCATTCGATATAGTAAAAGTACCGCCGGTAATATCTTCGATTGACAGTGTATTATTTTTTGCCCTCGCTGCGTAGTCCAGGATCGCCTGTTCTATCTGCGCAAGAGACATATCTTCAGCATCACGCAATATCGGCACAACCAGCCCGCCAGGTCCTGATACGGCAATTCCGATATCATAAAAACCATGATAGACGATATCATTGCCATCAATAGAGGCGTTAACCGCCGGGAATTTTTTCAGCGCCTCGACTGCAGCCTTGACAAAAAACGACATAAAGCCGAGCTTGACACCATACTCTTTTTCAAACCTTTCTTTATATCGTGCACGCAGATCCATTACCGGTTTCATATTGACTTCGTTGAAGGTAGTAAGAATGGCTGCATTATGTTGCGCTTCGAGCAAACGCTCGGCAATGCGCGCACGCAATCGCGTCATCGGAACACGTCTTTCAATGCGACCTTCAACACTAAGTGCTTCAACACGTGGCGCCTGTTCAGCCCTGTGTTCATGTACAGCTGTCTCGACCGCTTGTTTTTCTACAGCTGCCGACTGTGATCCGCCAGCAAGATAGTCGACCACATCCTCCTTTAGTATCCGCCCCCTTTTACCGCTACCCTTGATATCTACAGGACTGATTCTGTTTTCCGCCATCAACTTTCTGGCTGATGGACTGATGGCTATATCAGCAGACATCGACAGCTCCTGCTCTTCTGCATCATCCACCTGCAATATGGCTTCTGGCGTTGTGCTGGAATCCTGCCCGGTTTTACCTGCTGTTGCACTATCATCAATAACGGCAATCACCTGGTCAGCAGTGACTGTATCGCCCACGTTAAAGCGTATTTCCTTGAGTACACCGTTACTGACAGCCGGCACCTCGAGAATGACCTTGTCTGTCTCAAGATCAACCAGGTTCTCGTCCTGGTTTACCGTATCGCCCTCTTGTTTATGCCAGCCTGCTATAACGGCATCGGCAACTGACTCAGGCAATGCAGGTACCCTGATTTCTACTGGCATTGTTCAGTTATCCTTTTCAATTATTTTTCTTGTTAGTGTTAAACTTCATCGCCCTGTTAATCAGGTCGCGCTGTTGAACAGCATGCAGTTTCGCAGAGCCGACAGCCGGTGCAGATGATGACTCACGACCGACATAATTCAGATTCCAGGTTTTATCCAGCATTGCCGGTATGCGTGGCTTGACAAAGTCCCAGGCGCCCTGATTCTTCGGCTCCTCCTGAACCCAAACAAGTTCTTTCGTTGCGGTATAGCATGCCAGTACCTTATTGAGCTCGGGTCCCGGAAAGGGGTATAACTGCTCGACTCGAATAATAGCGAAGTCAGTACGTTGCTTCGCCCTTCTTTTTGAAAGCAGCTCATAATATATCTTGCCACTGCAAAGAATGACGTATTTAACCTTCCTCGGCTTGATGTCGTCCACTTCAGGCAATACCCTTTGATAGTAGCCACTGGCAAGATCATCCAGTGAACTGGTACATTCCTTGTGACGCAGCAGGCTCTTCGGCGTCATGACCACCAGTGGTTTTCTGCTGTTTCGCAGTAGCTGCCTGCGCAGCAGATGGAACATCTGCGCCGGCGTGCTTGGCACACATACCTGCATATTATGCCCTGAACACAATTGCAAATAACGTTCAAGACGTGCAGAAGAATGCTCTGCACCCTGACCCTCATAACCATGAGGCAATAACATGACCAGGCCACATGCCTTGCCCCATTTATGCTCACCGGCAGATATGAACTGATCGATAACAACCTGGGCACCGTTAGCGAAATCACCAAACTGCGCCTCCCAGATGGCCAGCACCCTGGGGACTGCCGTCGAGAAACCATATTCAAAGGCCAGCACTGCCATCTCGGACAATAACGAATCGATGACAAGAAAATTATTCTTGCCCTTGCCAATGCTGCGCAAGGGCACAAACGCGGTACCGTCCTTCTGGTTATGCAACACGGCATGCCGATGAAAGAATGTCCCCCGACCACTGTCCTGGCCGGACAAACGAACAGGATGACCATCCTTGACCAGGGTGGCATAGGCCATGGTTTCCGCATAACCCCAGTCAAGTTGCAAGGCACCGGCAGTCATACGGTGACGGTCATCCATTATTTTCTGTACCCTGCCCTGTAGCTCAAAACCTTCAGGTAACTGTTCAAGGTTGGCAGCCAGCTCACGAATCGTTTCAATTGGCACGCCCGTTTCAACATCATCCAGCAGCGAGGCACTGATGTAAGGATTCCAGTCTATATACATGCTGGTATCTTCAATAGCATCAGGTAACTTATGCGGCAAAACACAACGCCCCGATTCAAGCGCCTTGCGCACGTTGCCAACAACCTCATCAGCCTGGTGCTGTCGT
>JASFVM010000267.1:0-4037 GCA_050049835.1 Gammaproteobacteria bacterium | reverse complement strand
AGAGCTAGTCCGAACGTTGTTCCTGCAAGCCATCGACGGAAAACCTCCCGGACCGGCCATTAGCCCGCTTCAAGTAGTACTATGAAACCATCCCTGCAGTTAAAACTTGGCCAGCATCTGACGATGACTCCCCAGCTGCAACAGGCAATCCGCCTGCTGCAGCTGTCGACGCTTGATCTTCAGACCGAGATCCAGCAAACGCTGGAAGAGAACCCGATGCTGGAGATGGATGAGGAAACGTCAACGACCGATGCAGAAGATCAGGAAAAAGGCGAGACCGAGCTGAGTCAACAGGATGCGCAACTTGATCTCGAGAAAAGCCAGGATCTGCCGGATGATTTGCCGGTCGATAGCGAATGGGAGGATATCTACGATATCGCAACCGCCGGTATCAGCAATGCCGCCCAGTCTTCAGACGAGAATGTCAATGACTACCTCGAAAATCAGAGTATCGAAGGTGACACACTGGCTGAACACCTGCTCTGGCAATTACGTAACATGTCCACCAGCGACACCGACTTTGCCATTGGTGTCGCTATCATCGACGCAATCAATGACGATGGCTACCTTACCGAAAGTATCGAGGACATTCATGCCGGACTGGTTGATGAAATCGATATCGAACTCGACGAGGTAGAAGCGATGCTGCACCGGATACAGCACTTTGATCCGATTGGCGTTGGCGCACGTGACCTGAAAGAATGTCTTCTGCTACAGATTGAGCAATTCGACGAGACCACAGAAGGACTTGCCGATGCCCGGATGCTGATACACGATCACCTCGAGCAGATCGGCAGTCGTGATTATGCACGCCTGCTGAAATCTACACGTTTATCTGAAGAGAAACTGACGGAGCTGATCAGGTTTATCCAGTCGCTAAACCCGAAACCAGGCTCCGTAATCTCACCGAACCGGGCGGAATACATCATTCCCGACATTTACGTGCGCAAGGTTAACGGCGAATGGCGCGTCAGCCTGAATCCGGAAGCAGCGCCCAGGTTAAGAATCAACCCGCTCTATGCCGGATATGTCAAAAAGTCAGGTCGCGACAAGGACAGCAGTTACCTGCGCAACAGCCTACAGGAAGCACGCTGGTTTCTGAAAAGCCTGCAGAGCCGCAGCGACACCCTGCTTCGGGTTGGCAAGGCCATCGTTGAGCGTCAGCGCCTGTTTCTTGAATATGGTGATGAAGGCATGAAACCGATGGTACTGCGCGATATTGCAGAGGAACTCGATATGCATGAATCCACCATCTCCCGCGTCACTACGCAAAAATACATGCATACACCACGTGGCGTATTTGAATTCAAATTCTTTTTTTCCAGCCATGTCAGCACGGCAGATGGCGGCGAATGCTCAGCCACTGCCATCCGCGCCATGGTGAAGAAGCTCATTGAAAACGAAAACCCGAGAAAGCCGATGAGCGATAATAAAATTTCTGCCTTTCTGGTCAAGGAAGGCATTAATGTTGCTCGCAGAACTGTGGCAAAATACAGGGAAGCGATGTCCATTCCACCTTCTAACGAGAGAAAGCGACTCGTTTGAAGCCAATAGCGGAGAAAAATATGCAAATTAATCTGACTGGCCACCACATTGATATCACAGATTCGCTGAGAAACTATGTCAATGAAAAAATGGAAAAGTTAGAGCGTCACTTTGACAAGGTAAGCAATACCCATGTCATACTCAGCATGGAGAATGTCACACACAAGGCGGAAGCTACCGTGCATATGAGCGGTAATGATATTTTTGCCGAAGCTAACGAGGCAGACATGTATGCTGCCATTGATTCACTGGTTGACAAGCTTGATCGTCAGGTGAAGAAGCACAAGGAAAAACTCAAAAATCATCTACACCATAAACAGAGTGAAATACCTCAACTCTGATGAAACTTGCACAGCTTATCAATAAAGATTCCGTTGTTTGCAACGCAGATGTAAGCAGCAAAAAAAGAGCTCTTGAATTCCTGGCCGACCTGCTTGCCGGGGCGTCCGAAACAGCAGATGCTCTGGACATCTTTCAACACCTTACCGAGCGTGAAAAACTTGGTTCAACCAGCCTGGGACATGGTGTTGCCATTCCTCATGCACGCACCAGTGGCAGCAACAAGGCCATTGGTGCATTCATCAAGCTTGAGCAGGGGATCGACTTTGACAGCCCTGACGACAAACCCACTGACCTGCTGTTTGCACTCATGGTGCCTGAGCATTATACAGACGAGCACCTGGAAATCCTCTCCGGTCTTGCCAGCTGCTTCAGTGATGAAGTGCTGTGTCAAAACCTGCGTTCAGCAACAACATCACAGGAACTTTACGACAGACTGACTGGCTGGCAGGTTACAAGCCAGGCATCATGACTGAAGTCCTGTCTGCTGAATCGGTTATCGTCAATCTGTCCAGCCAGATTGACTTTGACTGGATCGCAGGTCAGGAAGATCCGCACCTCCCTCTGCATGAAATCAACGCCAGCCAGCATGCAACTCTGGTGGGCCACCTGAATATCATACATAAGAATCTTATTCAGGTTATTGGCGAAACAGAATGTGAATACCTGCAAAGTCTTGAGGAAGACTTTCGCCGCAATATTCTTAACGAAATTTTCTCTGACCGGACTGTCGCGATTATCATGGCTGACGGCATTCCTGTACCGGACATACTGATTGACTATGCCAATAATTTCCATACGCCGTTACTCAGCTGCAAAACTGACAGCAACGAGGTCGTTGATATTGCACGCTTCTATTTGCATAACATATTCTCCGAGAAGGAGGTCGTGCACGGCGTATTCATGGAAGTTCTCGGAACAGGTGTGCTGATCACCGGTCAAAGCAGTATTGGTAAAAGCGAACTGGCGCTGGCGCTTATATCCAGGGGGCATCGCCTGATCGCGGATGATGCACCGGAGTTTACCCGCACCGGACCGAGTATTCTTGACGGCAGAAGCCCCAGCGTCCTCAAGGATTTCATGGAAGTCAGGGGTATCGGCGTACTCAACATACGAGATATGTATGGCGATAATGCCCTCAAGCTCAATAAATATCTGCGCCTGATTGTTCACCTGAAACGCCTCAGTGAAAAGGAGTATGCACAACTGAACAGACTGAAGGGCGAAAGAGAAATACGTACCATTCTGGGTATCGAAATCCCGCAGATACTGATACCTGTTGCACCAGGCCGAAACATTGAGGTCATGGTTGAAGCCGCAGTCAGGAACCATATTCTACGAATCGCTGGCAATGACGCAACGCAGAAATTTATAGAATTACAACAACAAGCCATTGATAACCAATCATTATAGTTCGCAATGAACCTTGTAATAATCAGCGGCCTTTCTGGCTCGGGAAAAACAGTGGCCCTGCACACCCTCGAAGACGAAGACTATTATTGCGTTGATAATTTGCCTTTGGGCTTATTGCCGGAATTCGTACATCGTGTAATGAACCGGACAATACAGCCTTATGAAAACATCGCTGTTGGTATTGATGCGCGCAGTGAATCACGTGACTTGCGCCATTTTTCTGAAATCATCAAACCCCTGCGCGAACTGGATATTGATTTAGACGTCATTTATCTGCAGGCCGAGCTGGCCACGCTGATAAAACGATTCAGTGACACTCGCCGTCGTCACCCGCTGACACGCAAGGGGCTGCCCCTGGCCGAGGCCATAGAAGTCGAGAGAAGCCTGCTCAGTGATGTCGCAGCGGAGTCGGATCTTTTTATTGACACAACTTTTACCAATGTTCATCAGCTACGCGAACGCATCAAGGAGCATGTTGTCAGGCGCGAAAATAAATGCCTGTCCGTCCTGTTCCAGTCGTTCGGCTTTAAACATGGCGCACCTACAGACTCGGATTTTGTATTCGATGTACGCTGCCTGCCCAACCCTCACTGGGAACCCAGGCTGCGTCCGTTAACCGGCCTTGATTCTGAAGTCATCGAATTTCTACGCAAAAACGATGACGTGGAGCTGATGCTGGATAACATTCGTGATTTTTTAAATTACTGGATCCCAAGGTTTGAACAGCAGAATCGTTATTA
>JASFVM010000010.1:0-20670 GCA_050049835.1 Gammaproteobacteria bacterium | reverse complement strand
TAGGCTGTACAGGTGGTCAGCACAGATCTGTTTATCTTGCCCAGCAATTATGCGAGGATTTCAGAGACAGAATAGAAACAGTCTCCATTCGCCACAGAGAACTTGATTAAGCAAATAACTATGAGTGTCGCACTGCTATTGGTCACGCATGAACATATTGGCAATGACATGCTGGCGATAACAGGCTCGATCCTGAACGACGAGCTTAACAATACTGCCTGCGTTGAAATACCCATGAATGCCGATATTGATAATATGAAACACCAGGTCGCGAGTGTGCTGACCGGGCTCTCGACCGACGAGGGCGTACTTATACTGACTGACAGCTACGGCAGTACACCATGCAATATCGCCAATGAATTCCTCGATAGCAACAACAGAACACTCATCAGCGGACTTAACCTGCCTATGCTTATCCGTATCATGAATTACAGAACGCTGCCCCTGGATAAGCTCAAGGAAATTGCTATCGAAGGCGGCAAGCGCGGCATTACTTCAAAACCGAAATGATTATGCAAGCAACCCGTGATGTAGCAATTGTAAATAAACTCGGCATGCACGCTCGTGCCGCTGCCAAATTCGTAAAACTCGCCTCCAGCTTCAACAGTGATATCGATATTCAAAAGGACTCGCGCCGTGTTAATGCCAAGAGTATCATGGGGGTAATGATGCTGGCTGCAAACAAAGGCTCCACGGTCACAATCCATGCCAATGGAGATGACGCGGAGCAAAGCCTTGATGCACTCGAACAGTTGATAAACGACCGTTTCGATGAAGAAGAGTAAACAGATGATACCAAAGGGAAACAGCACTTGAGCATACTTCTTAACGGCATTGGCGTATCACGGGGCATTGCTATCGGCAACGCCTACGTCTATGTACGAGCCACAACGGAAGCAACCGAGTACAATGTTCCGGCCAAATACCATAACAAGGAAATAGAACGGCTGCACCAGGCCATTAAGGAAGCCGGAGAACAGCTGCATGAAATAAAAAACAAAATCGCAGCTGATACCCCCGAAGACATTCTGGTATTCATCGATTCACACTTGTTGATGCTCGAAGATCCTGCCTTCGATGAGGGCACTGCAGCGATAATAAGGGAGTTCTCCTGTAACGCCGAATGGGCGCTGCAGATACAGTCTGACCGACTGGTACAGGTGTTTGACGAAATGGAAGATCCCTACCTGAGGACACGCAAGGACGATGTTCTGCACGTGGTACAGAGAATACAGCATTGCCTTGCAGAAAAGCCTGAATCCAGATCGGAACCGGTGAAGCTCAAAGGACGCATCGTCATATCTGACGATCTCACACCAGCAGATACCCTGATGATGAAGCACCAAAAGGTAGCCGGCTTTGTTACTGAATTTGGCGGCCCCTTGTCTCACACCGCAATTCTCGCAAGAAACCTCGGCATTCCCGCCATCGTTGGCGTACATAATGCCCGCCAGTTGATACATCCAACAGAACAGTTAATTCTTGATGGACACTACGGCGTTGTAATAGGCGACCCTGATGCACGCTCGCTTAAACATTACCGCAAGCTGAGGCAGAACAGTGTTGCACGTCAACAAAAACTGAACCGCCTGATAAACAAACCCGCAGTCACAGCGGATGGTGTACATATACTTATACAAGGTAACATCGACAGACCGGAAGACATCCGCAAGTTGAAACAGTATGACAACACCGGTGTTGGTTTGTACCGCACTGAAATGCTGTTTCTTGAGAACAACAAATCTGTCGACGAAGAAACCCAGTTCAAGACATACAAACGCGCCCTGTTCCGCCTCAAAGGCAAGCCACTGACCATTCGCACACTCGACCTTGGCGCCGACAAGGAAATCCAGGAGTCCCTCGGACAGGGCCCGATGGCACACAACCCAGCCATGGGACTACGTGCGATCAGGCGATGTCTGAAGGAACCTGAAAACTTTATTCAACAGTTATGTGCCATTATGCGTGTTGCCGCTTATGGCGACGTAAAAATGATGATACCCATGATGACGAGTATCGAGGAACTGCGCCAGGTATCAGCACTGATTAACCATGCCAGCGATCTGTTGCGTCAGCGCAAGGTGCGCTTTAATGACAAGCTTGAGCTCGGTGCCATGATCGAAGTCCCGGCAGCCGCTTTGTCGTCGGAGATATTCGCTGATAATCTGGACTTTCTTTCGATCGGCACCAATGATCTGATCCAGTACACCCTGGCTATCGATCGTATCGATGAAGAAGTTAATTATCTGTACAATCCCCTGCACCCTGCTGTCCTGCATTTGATCAAGCTGACCATCGATGCAGGCAAGAAGATGAAGGTGCCTGTTTCCATGTGCGGTGAGATGGCCAGTGATCCGAAATACACTCGACTGTTGCTTGGCATGGGTCTGAATTATTTCAGTGTTCAGGCCAATGCCATTCTTGAAATTAAGCACATTATCAATAACAGCAATCTCGGCAAGCTGCACACCACGGTACGCAAGATCCTGAAATGCCATGATCTCGACGAAATCGAATCACTCGTCAGCCAGCTAAACAATTAAATCCTCTCTTTTATTCTGAATCATACAGTGGCGTGCTAGACTTCTGCAGCAACAAAACTGGAGGATAGATTCGCGCACTAATAGCCGAACTAGATCGAAGATGGCCGATAACGATCCAGTCGAAAAAACCGAGTCGCAGCTAAAAGCGCTGGCTGATGTCCTTGAAACGGGCAGAATCAAACACGCCCGCCATATGCTGAATGAACTCAACCCGGCCGAAATCGCTGACCTGCTTGAATCCCTGCCTTACACTGAGCGCAACCTGCTGTGGGACCTGGTCGATTCCGACAAGGAAGGTGATGTGCTGCTTGAAGTCGGTGAAGAAGTACGCGCCACCCTGATCCGCAACATGCCACTGGAAAACCTGGTCAATGCGACAGAGAGCATGGATGTCGATGACCTCGCTGACTTTATTCAATCCCTGCCCGACAAGGTCACCGGTGAAGTTCTGACTTCACTGGACATCCAGCGCCGAAAACGCCTCGAAGCCATTCTCTCCTACCCGGAAGACAGCGCCGGCGGCCTGATGAATACCGACACTATCACCGTGCGCTCGGCTGTAACGCTCGATGTGGTACTACGCTATCTGCAACGTCTGGGCGAACTTCCGGGCAACACCGATAACCTGATTGTTACAACCCGGGACAATCGTTATCTTGGTGTTCTGCCACTAACGACCTTGCTCACTTCAGATCCACAGCTTTATGTTGCGGATGTGATGAGCCGTGACATCGAGGCCATACCTGCCGAAACAGAAGATGACAGTGTCGCCAGGATTTTCCAGGACCACGACCTGTTGTCTGCCCCTGTTGTCGATGACCAGATGAGGCTGCTCGGGCGAATCACGATCGATGATGTGGTTGATGTTATCCGTGAAGAAGGTGACCACTCTGTTATGGGCATGGCCGGTCTGACAGAAGAGGAAGATCTTTTTGCCCCGGTGCTACCGAGCTCGCGCAGGCGTGCACTCTGGCTGGGAATCAATCTTTTAACCGCCTTCATGGCCTCCTGGGTGGTATCGAATTTTGAAGGCACACTGGAAAAAATCGTTGCCATTGCAGTGTTAATGAATGTGGTAGCCAGTATGGGCGGCATTGCCGGCACCCAGACACTGACACTGGTCACTCGAGGCCTCGCACTGGGCCAGGTCAGCCGACAAAACCGTAACTGGCTAATATCCAAAGAGCTGATCGTGGGACTGTTTAACGGCATCATCTGGGCACTTGTCGTCGGCGGCATTGCATTCCTGTGGTTCAAGGAAGCCAACATCGGAATCGTTATTGCAGCGGCGATGATAATCAACCTGGTTGTTGCCGCATTTTCCGGTGCGGCAATTCCTCTGGTGCTGAGAAAGATAGGCATTGATCCGGCAATTGCCGGCAGTGTCGTGGTAACAACGGTTACCGATATCGTTGGTCTGTTCGTATTCCTTGGCCTGGCAACAATCTTTCTTCTTTAAGGATTCTCAATGCAATGACGCGGTGACGCCAAGGCCGCGAAGGGGGTTTTAATCCACAGATGAACGCAGATGAACACGGATACTAAATATGTTATTTGTCCGCAAATGAACGCAAATAATATTTATGTCACGCCTGCGTAAGCAGGATGCAGCTTATGTAGGAGTGGCTTTAGCCGCGAACAGCCGTACTAGCTTGCGAGCAATTCACGGCTGAAGCCACTCTCGTGTTTCGCGGGCATTACGCAACGGTTTATTTGAAAACAGGCAGACTCAACGCGAGTTATTCGGACAATGCCAGTCACATTGATTCATAACTAATACATATATCCAAAGGATTTATAATTTAATGTTATTTGCGTTTATTCGCGTTCATTTGCGGACAAAAAATATCCGTGTTCATCTGCGGACTGATAATACCCTTGTGCCTCTATCCCGCTGCGTTTAGCGCTTCTTGCCCGCCGCGATACGCAGACGCAGGGCATTCAGCTTGATGAAGCCTTCAGCATCCTGCTGATCATAAGCGCCGGCGTCATCTTCGAAAGTCGCAATGTTTTCATCGAACAGTGAATCATCCGACCTGCGTCCAACCACTTCAACATTGCCCTTGTACAGTTTCAGGCGGACATCGCCATTAACGCTGACCTGCGAGGCATCGATCATCTTCTGCAGCATTTCACGTTCCGGGCTCCACCAGTAACCGTTATAAACCAGCGTGGCATAGCGCGGCATTAGTTCATCCTTCAGATGAGCGACCTCACGGTCAAGCGTCAGGGACTCGATGGCGCGATGCGCTTTCAGCATGATGGTACCGCCCGGCGTTTCATAGCAACCGCGTGACTTCATACCAACATACCGGTTTTCAACAATATCCAGGCGACCGATACCGTTCTCACCCGCCACTTCGTTGAGTCGTGTTAACACCTCTGCCGGCGTCATCGGTTTACCATCGATAGCGATAATGTCGCCCGTTTTATAGCTGAGCTCGATATAGGTTGGCTTGTCAGGTGCGTTTTCCGGTGACACGGTCCAGCGCCACATGTCTTCTTCCGGCTCCGCCCATGGATCTTCCAGCACACCGCCTTCATAGGAAATGTGCAGCAGGTTGGCATCCATTGAGTACGGTGACTTCTTGCCCTTGTTGAAATCGACGGCAATACCGTGCTGCTCCGCATAGGCCATCAATTTCTCCCGCGAAAGCAGGTCCCATTCACGCCATGGCGCAATGATCTGTACACCGGGCTTGAGTGCATAGGCACCGAGCTCAAAACGAACCTGGTCATTACCCTTCCCCGTCGCGCCATGCGAAATGGCGTCTGCACCGGTATCATTGGCAATCTCGACCAGGCGTTTGGCTATCAATGGGCGGGCGATCGAGGTGCCGAGCAGGTATTCACCTTCATAAATGGCATTGGCGCGAAACATCGGAAACACATAGTCACGCACGAATTCTTCACGCAGATCCTCAATATAGATTTCCTTCACACCCATTGCTTCCGCCTTGGCGCGTGCCGGCTCGACTTCTTCGCCCTGGCCAATGTCTGCCGTAAATGTAACTATTTCACAGCCGTAGGTATCTTCCAGCCATTTCAATATCACCGAGGTATCGAGACCACCAGAATAGGCAAGCACGGCTTTTTTAATAGAAGATTTGTTGACAGACATACCGACTCTCCGGTTGTGTTTCTATTATCGGGGGCGGCATTATACAGCCTTGCAACAGTGAATAACCAATCGTGAACAGCGAACAGCGTGGCCGGGGACGAAATACCTGAATTTCATTGACATACAAAATGGATCAACAGCCTGCATTTTACCCCCACGCCGGGATTCACTCATTCACTGCTCGTCGACTACTCGATTCGACTACACTGCGATTAACTTCTATAATCCCGCTTCTTGCCGGCATTGCAGCGTTGATAAATGCTCATCGACCTGGACTGGCTGAACACTTAAAAAATTAAAGAATTTCGTAGAAATCGCATATAACTAGTATAAATATGTCGCGATTTGTACCAAACGCGTGAGATTTACATGACTGAGCAACACGATATAGACCCCCAGGAAACCCAGGAATGGCTGGACGCGCTCGACGCTGTCATCGCCAATGAGGGTCTGGAACGCGCACATTTTCTGCTCGAAAAACTGATCGATGATGCACGCCGTTCGGGCGCCAATTTACCGTTCAGCAACATTACAGCCTACCTCAACACCATCCCGACGCACATGCAGGAGCAGCATCCCGGCGATACAGCGCTGGAGCGCCGTATCAAATCACTGGTGCGCTGGAATGCCATGGCCATGGTGGTACGCGCAAACAAGGAAAGCTCGGAACTGGGCGGCCATATTGCCAGCTTCGCCTCGGCAGCAACCTTGTACGACGTCGGGCTCAACCATTTTTTCCATGCCCCCAGTCACGAGCATGGTGGCGACCTGATCTTCATGCAGGGCCATTCCGCACCGGGCATTTATGCCCGCGCCTACCTGGAAGGCCGACTGAACGAAACGCAGCTGGACAACTTTCGTCAGGAAGTCGACGGTAACGGCCTGTCATCTTACCCGCACCCCTGGCTTATGCCGGACTTCTGGCAGTTCCCCACGGTATCGATGGGCCTGGGCCCGATCATGGCCATTTACCAGGCGCGTTTCATGAAATACCTGCAGGACCGTGGTTTAGCCAATACCACGAACAGAAAGGTATGGGCATTCTGCGGTGATGGTGAAATGGATGAACCCGAGTCACTGGGCGCCATTTCACTCGGCGGCCGCGAGAAGCTCGACAACCTGGTATTTGTTATCAACTGCAACCTGCAGCGTCTTGATGGCCCGGTTCGCGGTAACGGCAAGATCATCCAGGAGCTTGAATCCGTGTTCCGCGGTGCCGGCTGGAATGTGATCAAGGTCATCTGGGGCGGATACTGGGACCCCTTGCTCGCCCGCGACAAGGATGGCCTGTTGCGCAAGCGCATGGAAGAGGCTGTCGATGGCGAATACCAGAACTACAAAGCGAAAGACGGCGCCTATGTGCGCGAACACTTCTTCGGCAAATATCCTGAACTCAAGGCCATGGTTGCCACCATGTCGGATGAGGACATCTGGCGCCTCAACCGCGGCGGCCATGATCCGCACAAGGTCTACGCTGCCTACGCTGCCGCCATGAAGCACACCGGCCAGCCCACGGTGATCCTGACCAAGACCGTAAAAGGTTATGGCATGGGCGAAGCAGGTGAAGGCCAGAATATTACGCATTCACAGAAGAAAATGAATATCGAAGCGCTCAAGGCTTTCCGCGAACGCTTTGACATTCCGCTGTCCGATGAACAGGTCGAGCGCGCGGAATACTACCGCCCGGCAGATGACAGCGAAGAAGTCCAGTACCTGAAAGAGCGCCGCAAGAAGCTCGGTGGCTACCTGCCGTCACGCACACAGCTTGCCGCTCCGCTGGAGATACCGGATCTCGATATTTTCAAAGCCATGCTGGAAGGCTCCGGTGAGCGCGAGATGTCGACCACAATGGCATTCGTGCGCATGCTCACCGCACTGGCGCGCGACAAGAAAGTCGGCAGGAACGTCGTACCTATCGTGCCCGACGAAGCACGCACTTTCGGCATGGAGGGCATGTTCCGTCAGCTGGGTATTTACTCCTCGGTCGGTCAGCTGTATGAACCGCAGGACCGCGACCAGGTCATGTTCTACAAGGAAGACAAGAGTGGCCAGATCCTCGAAGAAGGCATCAATGAAGCCGGTTCCATGTCATCATGGATTGCAGCCGCGACCGCCTACAGTTCACACGGCGTCAACATGATCCCGTTCTATATTTACTACTCGATGTTCGGTTTCCAGCGTATCGGCGACCTGGCATGGGCCGCCGGCGATATGCAGGCACGCGGTTTTCTTATCGGCGGTACTGCCGGCCGCACCACGCTTGCCGGCGAGGGTCTGCAACATCAGGACGGCCACGGCCTGCTGCTGGCTTCAACCATTCCGAACTGTGTTGCCTACGACCCCTGCTTTGCCTACGAAATGGCCGTGATTATTCATGATGGTATGCGTCGCATGATGCAAAACCAGGAAAATGTTTATTACTACATCACGGCGATGAACGAAAACTACGTGCAGCCGGCAATACCAAAAAGCTCTGAAAAAGGCATTGTTAAAGGCATGTACCGCTTCAGTGAAGATACAGCGAAGAAAGGCGAGCCAAAGATCCAGCTCTTCGGCAGTGGCACCATTTTGCGTGAAGTCATTGCCGCAGCAGCACAGTTGAAGAACGACTGGGGTATCAGTGCTGATGTCTGGAGCGTTACCAGTTATAACGAACTGGCACGTGAAGCACGCGACTGTGAGCGCTGGAACATGCTCAATCCGGACAAGAAACCTCGCATCAGCTATGTTGAACAACAGCTGAGCGCATGCGAAGGACCGGTCGTCTCATCTTCTGACTATGTACGCAATGTTGCTGAGCAGATCCGCAAGCATGTCCCGACGACATACACGGTCCTCGGTACTGACGGCTTTGGCCGCTCGGATACGCGCAAACAACTGCGCAAACACTTTGAGGTAAACAGCAACTACGTCACCCTGGCGGCATTAAAGACGCTGGCTGATGAAGGCAATATCCCTGCATCCAAGGTTAAAGATGCAATCAAGAAATACCGCATCGGCGTCAAGAAACCCAACCCGTTAACCGCTTGACAGGAATCAGATGATGGCAGATGTAAAAGACATTCTAGTTCCTGATATTGGCGATTTCGAAGGCGTCGAAGTCATTGAGATACTGGTATCACCTGGTGATACCATCAGTGTCGAAGACCCGCTGGTATCACTGGAATCCGACAAGGCCGCGATGGAAATTCCTTCGCCGCAAGCCGGCACCGTCAAAGAAGTAAAAGTCAACATCGGTGACAAGGTTTCCGAAGGCGACTTGCTGCTTACCATGGAAGCAGCCGCAGATGAAACAGCGCCTGCCACCGAACAGCCACAAGCAGAAGCGCCGGCAAATGACAAACCTGCACCCGCAGCTGCACCTGCACCTGATAAGACGCCCGCGCCTGCGCCTGCACCTGCAGCTACCCAAACCCCTGCACTGGAAAACAGGCCGCCACCTGTTGCACCAACTCCGATTGATGAAGCCGGTTTTCGCAAGGCACATGCCAGTCCTTCCGTACGCAAATTCGCCCGCGAACTGGGCGCAGATCTCGGCGAGATAACCGGCAGCGGCGCAAAAGGCCGCATTCTGAAAGAGGACGTCACTGCATTTGTGAAAAAGATTATGACATCAGGCGGCGCTGCGGGCGGTCTCGGTGTAGCGCCCATGCCGGAAATCGATTTCAGCCAGTTTGGTGCTATCGAAACACAGCCACTGACCAAGATTAACAAGCTGACAGGCCAGTTCCTCCATCGTAACTGGGTCACGGTGCCGCATGTCACCCAGTTTGACGAAGCCGATATCACCGAGCTGGAAAAATTCCGCAAGCAGCTTAACGAAGAGCATAAAAACGAAGGTACTCGCGTCACCGTTCTCGCCTTTTTGATGAAAGCGCTGGTCTCAGCCTTGAAAGAGTACCCTCGCTTTAACTCATCACTGGATGCCACGGGCGAAAACCTGATTCTGAAAAAATACATTCATATCGGAGTGGCCGTGGATACACCGGATGGCCTGGTTGTTCCTGTTATCCGCGACTGTGACCGCAAGTCACTGATTGAACTTGCCCATGAGCTGATCGCCATCAGCGCCAGGGCGCGCGACAAAAAGCTGTCGCCGGCAGACATGTCAGGTGGCTGCATCAGCATTTCCAGTCTCGGCGGCATCGGTGGCACCGCATTTACCCCGATCGTCAATGCGCCTGAAGTCGCTATACTCGGCGTCTCACGCGCACAAATGAAACCGGTGTATAAAGATGGTCAGTTTGAACCGCGCCTGATACTGCCTTTATCGCTTTCGTACGATCACCGCGTTATCGATGGTGCTGACGGCGCCCGCTTTACGTCGTTTTTAAGCAGGGTACTGTCGGACACACGGCGACTGCTGTTATAGGGCAGATTAAAAAAAACCCGCCAATAACGCAAATGCATGCAAATATAACTGACAAACACGGGACTGATAACGGATGCATGTTTGAACCTGCAAAGAAACATTCGCGTTTATTTGCGTTCATTAGCGGATAAGAATAATTATGAGCAAAATTGTAAAAGTTGAAGTTCCTGACATTGGTGATTTCACAAACGTCGACATTATCGAAGTCCTGGTCGGTCCCGGTGATCAGATAGCCGCTGAAGACGCACTGATCACGCTGGAGTCCGACAAGGCAACCATCGAGATACCATCACCGCAGGCCGGCACCGTCAAGGAAGTGCTGGTCAAGGTGAATGACAAGGTATCGCAAGGCGATGTCATTCTGACCTTGGAAATGGCTGGCACCGACACCGCTGCAACTGAAAAGCCCGCAGCAATGCCGGCAAGCGAACAGCCCGCTGAACAAGAATCCGCTTCTGCACCACAGGCAAAACCGGCACCCGCAGCCGGCAGCGACATGCATGCCGAGGTAGTCGTTCTCGGCTCAGGACCGGGCGGCTACACCGCAGCTTTTCGCGCCGCCGATCTCGGCAAGCAGGTCATTCTTATCGAAAAATACGACAGCATAGGCGGTGTCTGCCTCAACGTGGGCTGCATACCTTCAAAGGCCTTGCTGCACACCGCGCAGATCATCAACGAAACTGAAGAAATGTCCGCCCATGGAGTGACCTTTGGCAAACCGAAAATCGACATCAACAAACTTGCGGCATTCAAGAACAAGGTCATTGGCCAGCTTACGGGCGGGCTTGCCGGACTGGCAAAACAACGCAATGTGCAAATCGTAACCGGCACAGGAAAATTCACCTCGCCTAAAACCATTGAAGTCACCGGTAAAGATGGAAATAAATCCATTTCTTTTGATGACGCCATTATCGCCGCAGGCTCTAAAGTCATGCGCATACCCGGCTTCCCGTACGAGGATGAACGGCTGATGGATTCAACCGCTGCGCTTGAACTGGCGGACGTCCCCAGGCGTTTACTGGTTATTGGTGGTGGTATCATCGGGCTCGAAATGGCGACCGTTTATGATGCACTCGGCTCCAGTGTCTCCATTGTCGAGCTGTCACCCAACCTGATTCCCGGCTGTGATCGCGATCTCGTCCGCCCACTGGAAAAGCGCGTCAAGAAGCGCTACGAAAACATCTGGCTCAATGCAAAAGTCACTGACATAAAAGCCCTGAAAGGCGGCCTCAAGGTTACTTTCGAAGGTAAAGGCGTGCCGGAAACCGATACTTTTGACCGCGTATTGCTGGCCGTTGGCCGCAGCCCGAACGGCAGGGACATCGGCGCAGAGAATGCCGGTGTTATCGTAGATGAACGCGGCTTTATCCCGGTCGATAAACAGCTGAAAACCAATGTGCCGAATATCTACGCAATTGGCGATATCGTTGGTCAGCCTATGCTGGCACATAAAGCTACGCACGAAGGCAAGACTGCGGCTGAAGTGATCAGCGGCATGAAATCCTACTTCGACGCCAAGACCATTCCCTCTGTCGCCTACACCGACCCCGAAGTTGCATGGATGGGTATCACCGAAGAGCAAGCCAGGGCTGAAGGCATTGAATACACAAAAGGCGTTTTCCCCTGGGCGGCCAGCGGACGCTCACTCAGTATCGGCCGCAATGAAGGTCTTACCAAGGTACTGTTTGACAAAGACAGTCACAGAATTATCGGTGCCGGCATGATCGGCACCAATGCCGGCGAACTCATTGCTGAAGCGGTACTGGCACTGGAAATGGGCGCCGATATCGAGGACATTGCGCTGACTGTTCATCCGCATCCGACACTCTCGGAAACATTCAACTTCGCCGCTGAAGTCGCCGAAGGCACCTGTACGGATATTTACATCCCGAAGCGATAACAACCCGCTTCGGGACCCTCTTGTTAGCGCCGCATCAACGATTCAAGCATGGCTTCGATCTTGGCCATGCGCGCCTCGATCATATCCAGACGCCGTACAACTTCGGCATGCTTTTCATGTTTACCTTTACCGTGCTTCATACCATGATGGCCCATGCCATACCGTCCTGTCCCCGTTTGCATCATTCCCTTTCCACGCATGGGGCATGGAACATCCCGATTTGAATCGACTTCTTTTTCTTCGCTGATGACAGCACTGTCAGGCTGTATTTCAGGCGCCGTTTGCTGCTCGGCCAAAACCGATACCGGACTGATAAGGAGAAGCATGCTGGATATTGCCAGAAGTGGGAGCCTCATTGATTTTACCTTTCTGCTGTTATTAAAGATTCAGGTTCATAAAACAAGATGGCGCTTATCTTAGCAAGTAACAAAACACACAGAGCAGAATTCATTAACTTTAAGAATGAATAAAACATGTCGAAATGATTAAGCAAAAGAAAGCCGTTAATCTACAATTCAAACCCGTTTTCCAGCATAAATCTGTCGATTTTTTTAACAGTTCTCGTTGAATGGCACTGCTCTTTGTTATGGTATTCAACAATTGTGAAATTGACCGGGCCACAGAAACGCCAGCAGAACGGCTTTCCACAGCTTCAGACTGTACTTTGCTCAGCAGATCGCAATTTCTGGCATGTGATTTGCTCTATTCCTGTTTATCAGTCGCAACGAAGGGATTGTAATTATGCTCAGCTTTCTTAAAAAGAAAATACAACTATTCAACACACCACTTTCTCTACAGGAACAGTCACGTCTCAACGCCGAGAATGAATATCTGGTGATGAGTTGCGGCTCATTGAATCCACGGTTTCTAGCCAAAATCAAAAGATGCAAGGGCGAATACCAGCAACCCTGAAAGCAAAGAGGAGAACGCATCCACTCTTCTCACCTGCACCTACATATCCACTGTCATGCTATCTGCTTCTTGATTGATCTGTTTGATCGACGTCGCCAGAAGTAACCAGGCATATAAACTGACAGCTGTTCACTAGCGGCTCCTGCGGGTGTCGTTTTTTAATCTATTTTCAGTCGCTGACGGCAGGAACGGGGTGTCCGTAACGAAGGGTAATGCGTCTCGCGTTTGTACAAATTTTGTCCGGCTTACGAGTATGCGCCTGCCTTCAAGAAGATGATATTCAGGGTCTGAGTATCAAACTTGAGCGTCGGTTTCTGGTCGTTCACGGAAGTTCAGGCTGGAAATTGCCGAATTCCAGGCTGATATTCCATATACAAAGCAGACCTTTACTATTTTCATAAATCGGAAGCAGTTGCAGGGCTTCTGCCAAACTGTGGATGTCGTTCATTCATCTCCAATCAACCAGGATTTGTGCACTGGATCTGGAAATAACATGAAATCTTAATATATCTGGTTTACCATATATAAAGATTACGATATATTGTTTATCAATGAACATTAGCCCGGAAAACCTCTTTGCTGCTTTATCCAACAGCACTCGCCTGAGATGTGTAATGCTGCTTATGCGGCATGATGAACTTTGTGTATGCGAATTGAATCATGCTATCGATGTGGCACAACCACACTTATCCCGCCACCTTGCGCAGCTGCGTGAACTAAAACTGGTCACAGACAGGCGTGAGGGCTTATGGATCTATTACCGCATCAATCCGTCATTGCCGGACTGGATTCGATCAGTGCTTCAGCAAACAATTAAAGGCATTGAGTATCAGTCGCCTTTCAAAGACGATCTGGCGACATTAGCGACAATGCCGAAACAATCAGGCGCATCACGCTGCGCCTGACGATGAAACATGATTCAAATTCAACAAATTTATCCAGATTCAGGAACCTTCCATGACCGACAAAATATTCAATGTATTGTTTCTGTGTACCGGTAATTCGGCACGCAGTATCTTCGCAGAATGCCTGATTAACCGATATGGACGTGGCAAGTTCCGTGGATTCAGTGCTGGCAGCCACCCCGGGAGCGAGATTAATCCCCTGACAATCTATGAACTAAAGCACAACAACTATGTGACGTCAGATTTACGCAGCAAAGACTGGTCTGAATTTTCAGGACCTGATGCACCGCAGATGGATTTCGTTTTCACCGTATGCGACAAAGCGGCTGACGAGGTATGTCCTGTTTGGCCAGGACAACCTATGACAGCCCACTGGGGCGTCGAAGATCCTGCAGTTGTCAAAGGTGATGAGTTGACTAAAAAGGCGGCTTTTGCCAAGGCGTTCAAGGAGCTAGAAAGCCGAATCTCCATCTTTACAAGCCTGCCTATCGAATCACTGGATAAACTGAAGTTACAGGAGAAACTCGACGAGATCGGACAGATGAAACAAGCTGAACCTGAAGATGTATAGAAACAGAGAGAAGTAATCAATCATGTCAGTACAATGTGAAGTGATATCCAGGAAGGAAAGCAAGCAGAAAATCAGCTTTTTTGAGCGTTACCTGACAGTTTGGGTTTTTCTCTGCATTATTGCCGGAGTAGCACTGGGCCACTGGCTGCCTGCACCGTTCCAGGTACTTGGTCGTCTTGAAATGGCACAGGTCAACATGCCTGTTGCCGTGCTTATCTGGCTGATGATCATCCCGATGCTGCTGAAAATCGATTTTGGAGCCCTGCATCGTGTCAAGGAACACTGGCGCGGTGTTGGTGTGACGTTATTTGTTAACTGGGCCGTTAAGCCATTCTCCATGGCTTTACTGGGCTGGATCTTTATTCGAGGATTATTTGCTGATTGGTTGCCCGCGGATCAAATTGATAGCTATATTGCCGGACTGATCATTCTTGCAGCCGCACCCTGTACAGCGATGGTGTTCGTCTGGAGTAATCTCTCAGGCGGTGAGCCACACTTTACACTGACACAGGTCGCACTCAACGACACTATCATGGTTTTTGCCTTTGCTCCGATTGTCGGGTTGCTACTCGGACTTTCATCGATCACTGTGCCGTGGAATACACTGTTTTTATCGGTCGTGTTATACATCGTGATTCCTGTTGCGATGGCGCAAATATGGCGGCGCTGGTTGCTGGTACGCGGCGGCGACCAGGCACTGAACCGCACATTAAACCGCCTGGGACCTGTTTCGTTAACGGCACTGCTGGCTACGCTGGTTCTTTTGTTCGGCTTTCAGGGTGAACAGATTCTGTCTCAACCTGTGGTCATACTGCTTCTGGCAATCCCGATCTTGATTCAGGTCTATTTCAATTCGGGGCTTGCCTATCTGCTCAATCGTAAGTTCAAAGTTGCGCACTGTGTGGCAGGGCCTTCTGCTTTGATCGGTGCCAGTAATTTTTTTGAACTGGCCGTCGCAACAGCCATAGTACTGTTTGGTTTTGAATCAGGTGCGGCTCTGGCAACAGTCGTTGGCGTGCTGATCGAAGTACCCGTCATGCTATCTGTTGTGAAAATCGTTAATAACACCAAACAGTGGTATGAAGCAGCTTTCTCATCTTCTGTTTCAAAGTAACGGTACACACATGAGATATATGATCCCTTTAATTACTGTCACTCTCAGTATGGCTTTCAATGCTCATTCCGAAGAGCAGAAATTAACTGACTTTCTTAGTAATTTTGATTACGACACTAGAGTCGAGATGAAAGCAAGCGTTACAGAGCTTGTTGATCTTTTGCGAGAAGGCAAGGCTCAATTGGTCGATATACGCTTCCGTGAGGAATATCAGGCATGGCGGATTGGTGCAGGAATAAATATACCACTGAATGAATTGCCTGCTCGGCTTAATGAGCTGGATAAAAACAAGATTATTGTGACAGCCTGTCCCCATAAAGATAGAGCAATCATTGCCATGACCTACCTGAAAACCATGGGCTATGAAACCATGTATCTCAAAGATGGTTTAATCGGACTGGCCGAGTATCTTCGTGGCGACAATGCAAAAGATTTTATAGAACTGAAGTTGAAATAATATCTAGAGCGTAGATTCTATACTGAAAGCTTAATTTGCAGTTATAAAACATGATGACCCTCAAAGTCCGCTTCTGGATACGGATTCAACTGGTCGATGTATTTTGATCAATTCCCAGCTCTGAGTGTCTGCTGACGACTCGCAGCTACCTGTTAATAAACTCTAATATTAGTTTTCGCTAATTAACGGCAGTCGACTCAGCAAAGACTGTTAGATACTCCTGATACTGGTTAAAGATAACTGAAAGCAGTCACACTTAGCGAATCGTTAGCGTTCCAGAACTGGCCGTGACCAGTCCAGATCGAGTACACTTGTAGCTGCAATGTTAACCGCGACTTACGTTTTTTTCGCCTGAAATCGATGCGATAGTTTGACCTGGTACAATGACATCAGGAAAATGGTTTATTACATTGGTTTTTGGCTAATCTATGACGCCTTGTATTATTAGTGCACCATATAAAGGAGGCAGGCTATGGATATCAATCTCGTTGACCTTACCGTGCATATCGATGAAAACCTGAGTCCTGAACAGAGAATAGAGATACAGGATAGTATTCGAGCCCTGGACGGTGTTGTCAGTGTACATGGTTCAAGCAAAACACCACATCTGACAGTTGTACAATACAATCCTGAAGAAATGGACTCTCAGAAAATTCTGAAACGCATAACGGACCAGGGTGTGCATGCCGAAATTATCGGGCTGTAGATCGACTGAAGCAAAGAACTTTGGGAAATGTCAATGATCTGGCTTTATAATCGATTGCCTGATAAATAAAGATCGTGTATGCAGCATCGTTTGACGCAGGCAAGTTGAGAAGGATTTTTGTTCGCCGAACTATAGAAATACAGAGCCCCGCGTTTGCGGGGCTCTGTATTTCAGCTTGACCGTCTTCTCTGTACGCAAGCTGAGTATCGGTGTATTTTAAGCACGAGTCGGGATCTAAGAATCTGCTGCCGATGTCGGATATTGGCCGTGAAAAGGGTAAAAGTCCTGACTGGCAGCCTGTTATTGACTTGAATGCAGCTATTCAAAGACTGTCACCCGATTAATTATTCAAAATCTGCCAAATATCTTTCCTGGTCTATACTCGTGTTTAGACCCTTCCGTTGAGCAGAAAACTCAATCAACCCTCAGGGTTCTACAACTGACTAAAATTATCAAACTGCGGATGTGCCCGCCCGGGCTTGTTTGAATGGCCTTAATGTCAGTACGGCACATCGCTGTCGTTGCAATATATCAACCAGGATGCTTCGCATGAACATAAAACACATCATTTCACTATTGGTTTTAGCCGGTTTAATGACAGGCCCGGCTTATGCTAAAAAAGACAAGGACAAACAGCTACCACCTGGATTACAGAAAAAAGTTGAAAGAGGACAGTCTCTCCCACCCGGATGGCAAAAGAAGTTAGCCAAAGGAGAGATACTGGAGAAAGAAATCTATCAACATGGCCAGGTAATCGTGCCTGTCGATAAACGTGGTTTGATAACTATTCGCCTTGAAGGAAAGTTGGTCAGGCTATATGAGGCTACGAGGGAGGTGGTAGAGGTCCTTTAAGAGATAATTCTACCAGCTGTATAATTATTGACAGCAAACAGGGCACATAAATTCGGCAGTCGATACGACTGTCGTTAATTATCGCTGCTCGATCGGAAAAGATTGATTCGAATTTCACGGTCAAACAAATCCTTGCTATACAATCAAGATTTACAGACAAAGTAAGACTTTGTCATTTTAAACATCTGACTGCCAGTCGTTTACCCGTCAATATATATTCTAAAACAGTACTTCCGGTACTGGTGTGAAAAAGCCCTCAAATCTACCTGAAAAGTGTCGAAGTTATTTACTGAAATAGTAGTCGCTTCAAACAAATAATCTACAGGTAATTGTTTATAAGAGAAATATTTATTGTTGGCTTGTTCCTTGCATCCTCATAGTGACTGAGTTATTCATTTTTCAGTTACTAAATAAATGAGTTACAACATATCCAGAAATATAGTTGCTATAAGTATGTGCGGAATACTATCTGGCTGCACTGTTGATAACGATCAACAAATTTATTCAACAGATCAGATGCTGACTGATGAGTATGGATTGACATTAAAACCATCAAAAAATATGTATATTGATTTTGACAGGATATCAAAAGTATACGCCGATACAATGACCTGTATGGGCATGACTGCAACGGGGCCTACTGTCGAATTCAAAAGTTTTTCTTTTGCCGGCCTTGGAGGTGCATGGGCATTTTATCACCCGGTGGAAAGTACTATATGGATAAATACTGATGAGGACGATATTGTCCTGAAAAGATCTGCCAGTACAGATATAGAAGCACTCGAGCATGAGTTTATTCATCACATCTTACATAAGAATGGCGCGAGTGATGAAAGCCGAGCTCACTCTTCTCCGCTTTTTAAAAAGTGTGGCCTGGGTGTTAAATCCAGTAATTAAAACAAACCGGATTGGATGTTACCTCTCTTTTGCCGATAGCGGATGTTCGCTCTTACCGATATTGTTATTACTAATATGTTCATCCACTAGCGCAAACAACAGCACAGACTATAATCGCCTTTATCCCCTACATCTAAGCTGGAATCGTCTACATCCATAGAATGGAGTTCGAACATGGGAACATCTAAAACCGAGGCCAATAAATCTGCCAATGATTCAAATGGAACAGATGATACCAGCGTCGAAAACAGCGAAAAGAAAAATGCTGGTCGTAGACTGCAGGACGGCATCATCTCAAAAGACCCAAATCGAAAATACAATCTGGATCGAAGGGCTGAGAATAGTGATCGCCGTGTTAATGCAGACCCCAACTACAAAGGCCCGTCACGCAGATATACCGTCGATCGAAGGTTGAATACAAAAGACCGTAGAGACAAGAACTGATTCGTATCAGGAGCGCTTCTTTTACGCTCCAGTGTTGCAGATGAGTCTGGTAGTTGAACGTACGATATTGGCCGTTATCTAAACTACGCAACCTGGCGCAAGAAGAGGTATTCACTTCAGAATGAACGTCTGCTATTAGTCCTAACTCGGATGTACGCGCCTGGTGCAAGCAAGGCATTTTTTCCGTGCTGACCATCCACAATCAAAGCAGCCATTCGCTAATCTGTAAAGAGTCCTGAATATTGCCTGGTTGGTTTCACACTTTCCTGTTTGATCCATATCATCTTCTGCTAATAAACACTTGAAGTAATATACTTTTTAGAAATCAGCATGAAAAAGCTTGTGTATTATGTAGAAGTAATAGTTTCTACTTGAATATGGATCGCACATGGCAACAAACCCACTTAAGATATAACGCATGGAATTGGAAAGAATCAACAAAATTGAGTAGGCAACCTGGGTAAACCGTAAAGATATTTTGCGACTGGGCGTGGCAATATTATTTATCCTGGGCATCATCGTGTATGTCTCTTCTCGCGGCGAGGTCTGCAACATGCTGATCATCGCCGGCATTATTGGTGGTTACATGGCGATTAATATTGGCGCCAACGATGTCGCTAATAATGTCGTTCCTGCTGTAGGGTTACGCTCCTTTGTGCAGTCAGTTTAATAAGCTAACCCGCTGCACGCATACGTCAAAAAGAATGGAGAGCCTCGCTTTTTGGCGCGCTTGACGCGCAGCAGACATTTACGGCTTAATCCAGACATTCGTCCACACGAGCGACGTCCCGTTAAGGTTCTACAGCTATTCTTCTGAAGTCATGCTGTTGCTTCCGTAGAGCCGTATCGGAAATCAGTGCCATACAGCCACATCTTGTGCAGAATGACGGCCAGCTTACGGGCCACCGCAATCATGGCGCATCGATGCCCTTTGGTTTTTGCCAAACGCATGCCCCAGGCTTTAAGTGACGACCACCCGGCCGAGCGCACCACCAGTGAGTGTGCTGCCACGTAGAGTGCTGAACGCACATCAGGGTCACCGGCCTTGGAGATATGACCGCTATTATCGACTTCGCCTGACTGGAAGCGTCTTGGCGTTAAGCCAAAGTGTGCAGCCACTGTACGTGAGCGCCTGAATCGCGTCGGATCATCGACACCTGCCTTGAACGTTAATGCGGTGATGGCGCCGACACCGGGTACGGACATCAGGCGCTGGCACACCGGATCTTCACGTGCCATATTCCTGGCCTGGTTGTCCAGCTTGAGACAGGTTTGATAGAGCACAAGGCGGGCATCCAGTAGCGGTATCAAAGCACTGGCGAGCACGGTATTGTTGTCGATAATTTCGCGGACAGTGGCATCGAAGATGCCGTGTTTGAGTGTAGCTGGTAGCTTGATGCCAATGATGCGAATCAGGCCGCGTATTTCATTCTCCAGATCAACACATTTCTTCAGTACCGCTTTACGGCTAGTGAGCAGGGCACGGATTAGGTGGCTGTCAAAGCTCTTCACATGCACACGGCTGTACCAGCCTGTGCGCAGGATCTGTGCGATGCCTCGGGCATCGTTCCTGTCGGTCTTGTTGCACATGGCTGACAATGCTGAATTAACTTGCCTGGCCTCCTTTCAAATCACCTCGTAAACCGGCAGCCTGCAGGCCATAGGTCAAGTACTGTGTCAGTGTCCCGGCTTCAAATCCGATGGCGCTGATCGCAGGATCAAACTGTTTCAGGCAAGCAACAATCGCTCCAACGTCTGAGTCAGTCTTGCCTTCAAACTAAATAATGCCCTCATCATCAACAATGCAGATAGAAACAGATCGTAGTAAAACATTTAATGCCGTGTTAATTTCATGATTCAATCTCCCAGCTTGTCC
>JASFVM010000147.1:0-6821 GCA_050049835.1 Gammaproteobacteria bacterium | reverse complement strand
GTGGCAGGAACCAGAGTATGGCCTTGTCGCTCGCAACTGCGATCGACGGCATCAATGATCTTTCGGCTCTGGTTGCGGGAACTGATGGTATCGATGGCAATACCCGCTGTGCGGGTGCCATTGTCTCAGGTCGCAGCATGCAGCAGGCCAGGCAAATGGGCTTTGATGTCGAAGCAGAAATCCGCAATGCGAATGCAGGTATGGTGTTGATGGCTATTGGCGATCTGTTCAAACCCGGCCCAACCAATACCAACGTGATGGACGTTATTATTGCGTTTAAGAGATGCTAATGATGCAAGGCCTGGCTGCCGTTTTACTGAGCTGCCAAACGTGCCATGATAATCATATCTTCTCTCAAAGGTGAATGCTTAAGTATGAATAACTTCGACTATGACCTGCTGGTTATCGGTTCCGGTCCCGGCGGGCAGTCGGCTGCTGTTGCAGCAGCCAGGCTGGGAAAGCGCGTAGCAGTAATCGAGCGCAAACCGTATGTGGGCGGCGTCAGCCTGCAGACGGGTACCATCCCCAGCAAGGCTCTGCGCGAAGCTGCCTATGTTACATCCCGTACTGCCAGCCTCGGCATGCGTCGCACGATACAGCAACGGGCCACCAGTGAGCCCGGGTTTCTTGCCGATGCGTTGAGTCAGAAAGACAGGGTAGTCGATCGCAAGGAAGCGCAGTTGCTGGAACGCTTGATGAAAGAGGGTGTTACCCTGATTCCGGGTGAGGCCAGTTTCATTGATGCGCATACGCTGCAGGTGAAAGGCCCGCGCGCTGATATACAGCACTTCAGTGCGGCGTTTATCATGCTTGCCAGCGGATCAAGACCGAGACGTCCGGCTGCAGTGCCCTTCGACAGGGAACGGGTACTGGATTCGACTTCCCTGCTTAAAATTCGCCGTTTGCCGGGTTCGCTGATAATCGTTGGCGGAGGAGTAATCGCCTGCGAGTTCGCCACTATCTTCGCCGCGCTTGGCAGCCAGGTGACATTGATTGATTCCCATGCACAGTTGCTGGCTTACCTGGATGCAGATATCGTGTCCCGGCTGGCAGAAGATTTTAATGATATGAATATCTCTCTGTGTATGAATACGAGCATCAGCGATATTGCGCGTACGGATGAAGGTGTGGTCGTGACCACCGTTCAGGGTGATGCGTTGCAGGCGGATGCCTTGCTCTATGCGCTGGGTCGGGAACCGAACTACGATTTGCTCGATCTGGACAAGGCCGGTCTGATTGCTGATGACGGGGGCTGGGTGCGCATTAATGAATACCACCAGACTGCGCAAGCCCATATCTATATCATCGGTGATCTGGCCGGTCGTCCTTCGCTGGCCTCAACCGCTATGGAACAGGGCCGCATGGCAGTGCAGCATGCATTCAAGGGGGATGCGCAAAGCATCGCCGGTCTGTTGCCGATGGCGATATACACGATACCGGAACTTTCCTATGTGGGTGAAACGGAGCGCGAACTGCAAGCGCGCAATGCAGATTATGTTAAGGGTTATGCGGCATATACTGACACAGCGCGGGGGCAGATTATTGGTAATGAACACGGGTTGCTCAAATTGCTGATCGACCGCCAGACGCGCGCCATTGTTGGTGTACATATCATTGGTGAATCAGCCAGCGAGCTGGTGCATGTCGGACAAATGGCCATGATATGCAAGGCAACCGCGGATGTTCTGGCAGCTGCCGTATTCAACTATCCGACACTGGCCCAGTGCTACAAGGCGGCGGCACTGGAATGCATGGCGCAACTGGGATAAA
This sequence comes from Gammaproteobacteria bacterium, assembly GCA_050049835.1. Classification (GTDB taxonomy): domain Bacteria; phylum Pseudomonadota; class Gammaproteobacteria; order SZUA-229; family SZUA-229; genus JABDQW01. Next base: position 5,051 of record JASFVM010000147.1, on the reverse strand, counting down.
GATTCAGACAGTGACGGCATCGCAAGATTGATTACGCAAAGCATGCTGGCAAAAAAACAGAAGAATCCGCACAGACGGTAATCAATGCCAGCGACAAGTGATACTCTGCAATCAGCAATTCTGCTGATCCCGAATGCCACGTCCTTTCTGCTCTGCTGCTTTTATTCATCCGATTAGACCGGTTCAACGGCTACAGCGGGTATAATGCGGGCATGGATGATCCGGCCTTACATTTACTCAATACGATATTTGGCTTTGCGGAGTTCCGTGGTTCACAGGCGGCAATTATTCAGCAGCTGGTCAACGGCAATGATGCTGTTGTGCTGATGCCAACCGGTGGCGGCAAGTCACTGTGTTACCAGATACCTGCGATCCTGCGTGACGGCACCGGTATTGTTATTTCACCATTAATAGCCCTGATGCAGGACCAGGTCAGTTCAATGCGGCAACTCGGTGTCAAGGCGGCCTGTCTGAATTCAACCCTTGATGCGAAACAAGCGAAGGATACAGAGCAACAGCTGCTGGCAGGACAGCTGGACCTGCTTTACGTGGCTCCCGAACGCTTGATGACAACAGGTTTTCTCGGTTTGCTGGAACAGTCGGAGATCGCGCTGTTTGCGATTGATGAAGCCCACTGTGTATCACAATGGGGACACGATTTTCGCCCGGAATATATCCAGTTGTCCGTACTGCATGAGCGTTTTCCGCAGATCCCGCGTATTGCTTTGACAGCTACTGCAGATGAACCGACACGCAACGAAATTATCAGGCGGCTTGATCTGGCATCAGCACAGCAGTTCATTGCCAGTTTCGACCGCCCGAATATCTGCTATCGCATAACGCAGAACCAGGGCAATGCCCGTGATGCGCTGTTGCGCTTTATTCTTAATGAGCACGAAAATGATGCCGGTATCGTTTATTGCCTGTCGCGCAGCAAGGTGGAGCAGACAGCAGCCTGGTTGTGCTCGAAAGGGCTGACGGCATTGCCTTACCACGCCGGGCTGCCGCCAGACACCCGGCAGCAGCATCAGCATCGCTTCCTGATGGAAGACAGCGTCATCATTGTTGCCACGATTGCATTTGGTATGGGCATCGACAAGCCGGATGTGCGCTTTGTTGCGCACCTGAATATGCCGAAAAGTATCGAAGCCTATTACCAGGAAACAGGCAGGGCGGGGCGTGATGGCCTGCCTGCTGATGCATGGATGGTGTACGGATTGCAGGATGTAATCAAACTCAGGCAGATGATGGACATGTCGGCAGCTGATGAGCAACATAAGCGAAGCGAACAGCATAAGCTGCAGTCGATGCTCGGTTTTTGCGAACTGACAACCTGCCGTCGCCAGGGGTTGTTGCGCTATTTCGGTGAACGACTGCAACAGCCCTGTAATAACTGTGATACATGCCTGACGCCGGTGGAAACCTGGGATGCCACTGTGGTGGCACAAAAGGCCCTGTCGGCTGTCCATCGTACAGGTCAGCGTTTTGGGGTGAGTTATCTGGTTGATGTATTACAGGGTAAAAGCAATGAGCGCATTGAACGATTCGGGCATAGCGCACTCAGCGTCCATGGCGTCGGTCGTGAGCTGGATAATCAGCAATGGCGCAGTGTTTTCAGGCAGCTTATCGCACATAATCTGCTCAGTGTAGATGTCGAGGGTCATGGCAATCTGTGTCTGACAGAAGCATGCCGGCCCGTCTTGCGTGGAGAACAGAAGTTGATGTTGCGCAAGGAAAGCAGGCAGGCAAAGTCGGCACGCAAGGGCAGAAAAACATATAACACAGCAAAGGTCTCAGACAGCCAGCTATGGGACGCCTTGCGTGCCTGCCGGAAACAGCTTGCCGAAGCGAACAAGGTACCACCATACCTCATATTCCATGATGCCACACTGGTTGAGATGGTCGAGCGACAGCCGCAAAACCGTGAGCAGTTTTCAGCAATTTCGGGTGTCGGCGAAAGCAAGCTGGAGAAATATGCGGATGACTTCCTTGCTGTTATCCAGTCTCATATAACACAGATCAACGCTGCAAGTATTGATACCGCGGCCGAGAGCCTGCGCATGTTTAAAAGTGGGCTGGATATCGAGATCATAGCTGAGCAGCGAAATATCAAACCAGCGACGGTTTACGGCCACCTCGCTGCCTGTATCGAGCAGGGTGAAATCAGGTTGCAGGATGTAGTGACGATAACTGACCAGGAACTATCGGCTATCCAGGAGGCCATTCTTGCAACCGATGATGGCCAGGTAAAACTTAAACCGGTTTATGATGCACTTGATGGCATGTTTGACTACAACGTTCTGCGTTGTGTCAGGGCTGCGATGACTGCCGGTTAGTTAAAAAATTATTCACAGATTATGGTCGACTGCAGAGACGCCGAGATGCAGAGATAAAATATATGATTTTGTGAAAATACTTTAACTGGTGTGCTTATCGCAGCAAAAATAGTACTTCACAGGATCGGTGGCTGTTGTTGTGCACTGCAGTCATATAAAAGTTTTTTCTGCGTCTCTGCGGTAACTGGCTGTCAACTGACTCAGGTACACAAAAAAGCCCGGCATTACCGGGCCTGTAATTCACGAATTGTTCGCTGTTACTTTTTACAGGTGTTGATACCCAGCAATGCATATGGTGGACACCAGCCAATAACTGCAGTGGCCAGTGGTACTACCCCGATCCAGCCCCACACGGTTTGTGGCCCGACAAATACCAGGCTGATCAAGCCGATGCCGACAATGGCACGAATGGCGCGGTCAACGCTGCCTACATTCTGTTTCATTTCGAATCCTCTCAAAGATTGGTTAGAGGATTTTATTGTACGCTTGTCCAGTGCAACTATCAGTGACAATGTCACACAGAAGAGACTGCTTCAAGTGACTGTTTATCAAGGATTTCAATGCTGCCGCGATGCAGTTTGAGCCAGCCTCTGGATTCGAAGTCCTTGAGCTGTCGGCTGATGACTTCGCGCGCACTGCCGAGTTCGGTGGCCAGTTGCTGATGCGTGGTTTCAATGGTTGTGATATCAGTACAGTGTTTTATCAGGTGGCGTGCAAGGCGTATATCCAGCTTGCCGAAGGCAACTTCTTCAACCAGGGCAATCAGGCTGCCAAGGTGAGACGAGAAAGAGCTGAAAACGAATTCCCTGAACGCTTTTGATTGCTGTATCGCATCGTGAAATTTTGCTGCGGGTATCGCAAGCGCGGTCACTTTCGTTTCAGTAACACCTTCCGCAGGGTAACGGGAATTACCAAACAAACATGATGTCGTGAGTACACATGAATCGCCATCACCCAGGCGGTAGAGAACGATTTCACGCCCGTTTTCCGCACGAGTCAGGACTTTAATCCTGCCCGAAAGTATCAACAGGTAGTTACTGCAGGCATCACCCTGGCGAAAAGCGGTGGCTTTGGCAGGCATGTTGATCTCGCCTGCTTTGTTCATTAAATCACTTATCACCGCATCGTTGAGCTCATGCAAATGCGGGAAAGCCTGTTTCCAGTTACTTGCCATATTAAATTGTGGTCAGTTTATTTCTGGTGCCAGCGGAGCCTCAGTGCGTCGAGCACCTTATTGCTGTAAGTATGCTTGATATCGCCATAGCTGCCATTGTAGCGCGCCAGTGCGCCGCGTAAGTTATTTCTTTCCATATTCATGTAGTATTTAAGTATGGTGCAGCCCATGCGCAGGTTGGTATCCATGTCGACCAGGTTGTCTTCAGGTCGGCCGATTTCATCGAGCCAGAATGGCATGACCTGCATCAGACCCTGGGCTCCCGCCCTGGATATGGCAAATGTGTCGAAGCGGCTTTCGACCTCGATCACGGCAATGACGAGTTCGGGCGGTAGATCAACCCGTGTAGCCTCACGATGAATACTCTTTAACAGGTCGAGCCGAAACGCCTTGTCGGGAACAAGGTCCTGCATGCGGCCTGACATATCGAACAGCCAGACCTCGGCATCGAAACGGTCGTTGAAGCTGTCTGATTCTTCAATAGCTTCGGCCAGCAAACGGCGCAGTTCGGGATCCGCGGAATCGGGCGTAACAGAGCTTGCACCAGCAACGTTCGCAAGCAGCGCCAGTACCGGGACGATAATAAGGTAACGAAAATACATGTTCCTTATTATAGTTCGCCTAAATCCGGATGGTGTCTTTCATCATTGATACGACGTCGTTTACCGGGACGTCTTTACCGGACTCGGCATTGCGTGGCTTGTACTCGACATTACCATCGGCGAGGCCGCGCTCACCAATTACGATACGGTGCGGGATGCCTGTTAAATCAAGGTCGGCAAGCATCGCGCCAAGTCGCGCTTTCTGATCGTAGAGCAATACCTCGATACCTGCATCACTCAGTTCATCATGAATGCGGATCGCGGTTTCGCGTACGCTGTCGGAATTCTGGAAGTTGATCGGCGCTATGGCAACACTGAACGGGGCAATGTTGTCCGGCCAGATGATGCCATGATCATCGTGATTTTGTTCGATGGCAGCAGCAACGATGCGGGTGACACCGATACCATAGCAGCCCATGGTCATGATCACACTCTTGCCGTTTTCATCGAGCACACTCGCCTCCATCGCGGACGAGTATTTTTTACCGAGCTGGAATATATGGCCTACCTCGATGCCGCGTACTATCGACAGCGTGCCCCTGCCATCGGGACTGGTATCACCATCGACCACATTGCGAATGTCGGCAGCCTGGGGCATTGGCAAATCCCGCTCCCAGTTAACGCCGGTCAGGTGCTTGCCATCGATATTGGCACCACAGACAAAGTCAGCAAGCTGTAGTGCAGCATGATCTGCGATGACCGGGATTTCAAGGCCGACCGGGCCCAGCGAGCCTGCTGCACAGCCGGCCACCTTTTTGATTTGTTCATCACTGGCAAAGCTCAGTGGTTCTGCTACGGGCTCAAGGTGTGATGCCTTGATTTCATTGAGTTCGTGATCGCCACGTAAAACCAGGGCAACGATGCTGCCTTCTTCTGCACCGTTGACCAGCAGTGTTTTGACACATTGGACAGGATCGGTTTCGAGGTAGGCAGAGACTT
>JASFVM010000146.1:0-6827 GCA_050049835.1 Gammaproteobacteria bacterium | reverse complement strand
ACTGCCGGTGTTTCTGCATAGCAATATATTCTCTCGCCAGGTCGCCAGGCCCGCAAAGGCTGATCATAAAGTCAATTACCGGATATTAACTTAACAATTAACAGACTTCTCTGCGCCCTCTGCGCCTTTGCGAGAAATAATACATGACACTTTGCAACACGACGATTCAGTCAGAAAAGTTATCGCGTGAAAACGTGGTACTGTAGTCGATAAACACCGCCGGCGTTTCTGCGTAGAACAGGGCACCGGACAATTCCACAGCCAGGCGCAGTTGCGCTTTTTCCGGATCAGCGATATTGAACTGCGCGTGCCAGACAGTGTTTTCTGCAACATCACTTTGCATCGCTACCGGCTGCTCTTTATTGTTGTCATCAACGAATGATGCCATCACCTTCTGTGCCGGCATATTGCAGCGCAAGGTCATCTCGACCAGTGATGCTGTTACCCGCTCAACTGTCACATTGACTTCAACGTCACCGTTTTGCAGCGTGCATTGGCCGCTTTGATAACGGCAGTTTGAATTTGCCGCCAGCTTGTAGGTATTTCCCTGCTGCGCCTGGTGCGGTTTTTCGGATACAACATAGTCCGTGGCAAAGTAGGCAATAACCGCAAGAACGGGAGCAACAAACATCGCCAGGATCAAATGTTTGTTTTTCAGGATATTCATGACTGCAACCGGGGTATCGAACTCAGCATCAGGCTCGACAGCAGTATACAGGGTTGGTTTCGATTAGCACAAACTCCGGTACATACAGGCATCCCTTACCTGTATGTACCGGCTATCACCTAGTGAGCGGTTGCGCTGCTCGCACCGGCCGGGACACGAATGTCCTCAACCAGGTGCTGTACGTGTTCGGGCGGTTCCTTCGTCAACATTGACACGGTATAGGCCACGGCAAAATTGATCACGGCACCGACAGCACCGAAGGCATTGGGCTCGATGCCCAGGAACCAGTTTGGCTTCATGTCACCCAGATAAGCGGTGCTGGCAATGAACATGATGCCCTTGTGCTGGAACACATAGAGCAAGGTGACGGTAATGCCGGCAATCATACCGGCAATCGCACCTTCCTTGTTGATGCGCTTGCTGTACACACCCATCATCAGCACCGGGAAGATGGATGATGCCGCCAGCCCGAACGCCAGCGCCACGGTTCCAGCGGCAAAATCAGGCGGATTGAAACCGAGGTAACCCGCCAGCGCGATGGCACCGGCCATGGCGATACGACTGGCCAGCAGTTCCTGTTTCTCGGTTATTTCCGGCTTGAATACACCTTTCAGCAGGTCATGCGAGATCGCCGAGGCAATCGCCAGCAACAGACCGGCCGCGGTCGACAGTGCAGCAGCCAGACCACCGGCAGCCACCAGCGCAATCACCCAGTTCGGCAAACGTGCGATTTCCGGATTGGCCAGTACCATGATGTCCCTGTCTACTTTCACCATTTCATTGGTGGCTTCATCAGCGGTATAGGTGATGCGGCCATCAGCGTTCTTGTCTTCGAACGCAAGCAGACCGGTTGTTTCCCACTTCTTGAACCAGCCTGGGCGCTCGTCATAAACCAGGTTTTCACCACCGGCAGGCTGAATGGTTTCATGCAGGTTCAAACGCGCCATCGCGGCAACAGCCGGTGCCGTGGTGTACAGGATGGTGATGAAGATCAATGCCCAACCCGCAGAGACGCGTGCATCGCTGACTTTCGGTACGGTGAAAAAGCGGATGATCACGTGCGGCAGTCCGGCAGTACCGATCATTAACGACATCGTATAGACGAAGGTATTCAACGTACTCAGCCGCGCCGATGTCGTATACTGAGCAAAGCCGAGTTCGGTCACCACCTGGTCAAGCCTGTCCAGCAGGTAGGTTTCGGTTCCGGCCATCATGCTGCCCAGACCCAGCTGCGGGACCGGATTACCGGTCAGGTTCAATGAGATGAATATCGCTGGAATGGTATAGGCGCAGATCAGTACGCAATACTGTGCGATCTGCGTATAGGTGATACCTTTCATACCACCCATAACGGCATAGATGAAGACGATACCCATGCCGACCACCAGTCCCATTTCATAGCTGACTTCAAGGAAACGCGAGAACGCGACACCGATACCTTTCATCTGACCAATCACATAAGTGACCGATGCAACGATCAGGCAGATAACCGCAACGATGCGCGCCAGTCTCGAGTAATAGCGATCACCAATGAACTCCGGTACAGTGAACTTGCCGTATTTGCGCAGGTAAGGTGCCAGCAGCATGGCCAGCAACACATAGCCACCGGTCCAGCCCATCAGGAACACCGAGCCGCCGTAGCCGAAGAAAGCAATCAGGCCGGCCATGGAAATAAAGGATGCGGCCGACATCCAGTCTGCTGCTGTAGCCATACCATTGGCCACCGGATGAATACCGCCACCGGCAATATAAAACTCGCTGGTGGTGCCGGCGCGAGCCCAGAAGGCGATGCCGATATAGAGGGCAAAGGTCAGGCCTACAACGATAAACGTTAGTGTTTGAAGCTCCATGATTTTCCCCTTAATCGTGCAGACCGAATTTACGGTCAATCGCGGCCATGCGGCGCGCATAAACAAAAATAATAATGACGAAACCGTACATGGAGCCCTGTTGCGCAAACCAGAAACCCAGTTTGTATCCGCCCATACGGAAGTTGTTGAGCTCTTCCACGAACACGATGCCGCAGAGATACGAAATTGTGAACCAGATGACCAGCAATATGGCTGTCAGCCTCAGATTTGCTCGCCAATAGGCTTTTCTGTTTTCTTGATCGGCCATTTTCTCCTCCCGGGATAGCTAATGAGGAAATTTAACAATAGAGTTATGCTTACACCCCGCGACTTTAGTCTATAGCTAGACTAAGGTCGTAGTCGGTACAATGCCCTGCGTCCTTGTGCAATGCAGTTGCCGGCGGCATCACCGCGGCAGATTATTCGGGAGAGATTTTTGTCACCAGTAACGCTTGTCGTCACTTTAATTGCTTACCTGGCACTGCTGTTCTGGGTTGCGCGCATCGGCGACCGTCGCCGCTTCAGCCCTTCCGGCTGGGCGCGTCATCCACTGGTATACACTTTTGCGATTGGCGTCTATTGCACATCGTGGACTTTTTACGGGCTGGTCGGTACCGCCGCATCCCAGGGCTGGTACTACCTGCCGATTCTTCTCGGACCCGTGCTGCTGTTTACCCTGGGCTTTCCACTGCTCCAGCGCATCGCCAGTGTATGCCGGCAGGAAAACATTCATTCAATAGCGGACTTTATCGCCTCACGCTATGGCAAGCGTCAGTCAGTCGCGGCCATTATCACCCTGATCATGCTCATCGCTACCGTGCCCTATATCGCGCTGCAGCTGAAAGCTGTCTCGGACACCCTGTTATACAGCGTTGATACGGTGGCTTTCGCTACCCAGAACATGACCTTGCTGGTCGCCGCTGCAATGATCCTGTTTACCCTGATATTCGGCGCCAACCGGCTTGATGTATCGAGTTACCATTCAGGCATCATGGTCGCGATTGCATTCGAGTCCATTATCAAACTGATTGCACTGGTGGTGATTGCGTTTTTTGCATTGAGCCTGTCATCCGGTTTTAACACTGACGATATCAGCAACCGTGCCAACATTGTTTTTCAACAGTCTACATTCACCCCGTCTTTCTGGGTGCTGACCCTTGTTTCTGCCGCGACCATCTTCTGTCTGCCACGCATGTTTCAGGTCACCTTTGTTGAATGCCTCAGCGACACGCACCTGAAGTATGCGCGGCGCGGGTTCAGCCTGTACCTGGTGGCGATCGCTACCACGGTTTTCGTCATCGCCTGGGTTGGCAACCAGGTACTCGCCGGCAGCAATGTGCCCAGCGACACCTACGTCCTTGCTCTGCCGCTGGGTACCGGCAATGAAACGCTTGCCCTGCTTGCCGTTATCGGCGGTTTCTCCGCAGCGACCGCGATGATCATTGTTGCCTCGGTCACCTTGAGCCAGATGCTGAGCAACGACGTAATCCTGCCGCTGCTGCTGAGAAGACAGCAAAGCCGCAATCCGATCAAGGACTATTCATACGCGCTCATCCTTACCCGGCGCCTGACCGTTATTGCTGTTGTCCTGCTGGCCTGGCTGTATCAGCACAGTCTTGCTGAAAACGCGGCTTTGACAGATATCGGCCTGATTGCCTTCGCCCTTGCAGTACAGGTTGCACCGGCTATCGTATTCGGGCTCTACTGGCAGCGCGCCAATGCCTGGGGCGTTTTTGCCGGCCTCGCCCTTGGCACCCTGATCTGGTTTATTACCCTGATGCTGCCGTTGCTGGTTAATGCCGGTCTGATTGATCAGGACACATTGACGCAGGGCCTGTTTGATTTCGGGTTTCTGCGCCCGGAACAGCTGTTCGGCTTTACCTTCAGCGATGCCTATACCCGCGGCGTGGTTCTTAGTATTACTGCCAACATTGTGGCCTTATACCTTGTTTCCATGCTGGAAAAAACACGTCTGTCCGACCGTATACAGGCCGTCGCCTTTGTCAGTCGCACACGTGCCGAACGGCAACCGGGAACGCAGGGACTGCAAATCAGGAAACCCGACCTGGCTGCTTTGATGAAACAGTTCCTTGGTGAATCGGCCACCGAACGTTTACTCGAAAGTGAAAATCGGCCGGAATTACTGTATGTCAGCCCCAGGTTGCTCGATGACTGCGAACAGGCGCTGGCGGGCGTCGTCGGTGTCGCCTCGGCACGTGCCATGCTGAACAATCTTGGCGGTGGTGACAGTCTCGACGTCGAGGATGTGGTCAACATATTCGAAGGCACCACGCGCACCCTGCAGTTCAACCAGGACATGCTGTTTGCCTCGTTTGAAAGCATCTCCTCGGCCATCAGCGTGGTCAACGCCGATTTGCAGATCGTTGCCTGGAACAAGCGTTATGAACAGATGTTCAACTATCCCAAAGGCATGCTGCGTGTCGGCCGGCCGGTGGCCGACCTTGTTCGCTTCAATGCCGAACGCGGCATGCTCGGTGCCGGCCCCGTCGAAAAACTCGTGCAATCACGCCTGAGCCACCTGATGTCCGGCAAAGCCTATCGCGTGGTGCGCAAACATGGCAACGGTGTTATCGAGATCAAGGGGCGCCCGCTACCCAACGGCGGCTATGTCACCACCTATGACGACATCAGTGAATTCATCAACACCCAGAACGAGCTTGAAAAGGTTAACCTGAATCTTGAACAGCGCGTACAGGAACGTACCCGGGAAATCGAGAACATCAACAAGTCATTACTGGAAGAAGTTGAAAAACGCAAACAGACAGAAGCGGAACTGATTAAAGCCAAGTCGGCTGCGGAAATTGCCAATGCGAGTAAAACCCGTTTCCTGGCACTCGCCAGCCACGATATCCTGCAACCTTTGAACGCAGCCAGCCTGTACGCCAGCGCCCTGCTCGAAAAACCCGATGCCGATCCCGAGCTTATCGATAACCTGCGTCACCTGCATAGCGCCATCTATTCTGCCGAACTGATTATTACCAATCTGCTGGAAATATCACGACTTGATACCGGTACGCTGACACCCAATAAAAGCTGTTTTGCATTGAATGACACACTGGAAACGCTGGCCAATGAATACCGTGTGCAAACCGACAGTGATATCAGCTTCCACTGGCAGCCGACATCCGTATGGACAGAATCCGACCCCACCTACCTGCGTCGCATCTTACAGAACTTCCTGTCGAATGCCGTGAAATACACCAGCAAGGGCAGGATACTGCTTGGTTGCCGGCGACGCGGTGAATATGTAGAGATCTGTGTATATGATACCGGACCCGGTATCTCCGAAGCCCATCAGAAAAGGATCTTTGACGATTTCTATCGCATCAATAATAACGCCCAGATCGAAGGTGCCGGACTGGGCCTGGGGATTGCCCTGCGCTTCTCTGATTTGCTCGGCCACAAGATAAATGTGCATTCAAATGACGGTCACGGCAGCATGTTTTCCCTGCTGGTACCCATGTGCGACAAACATACCATCGGAGAAACTGGAACGCAGGCAGCAGATGTCACGACCGGACTGGAAAGCCTGAGTATTTTTTATGTCGATGATGACGAGCACAATATCCATGCGCTCGGCACACTGATGGAAAACTGGGGCTGCCACTATTCCAGCGCTGTCAGCTATCAGGCCGCCATCGACTATGCCGACAAACATCCTGCACCGGATGTGATCCTGATGGATTACCAGCTTGGCCCCGATGCCAACGGTATCCAGCTGGCCAATAAATTACGTGAGCAATGGCAGGATGTTCCTGTCTGTATTGTTTCTGCCGCCCCGGACGAAGAGCTGTCCATGCTGGTGAAAATGCACAACCATGACTTCCTGCGTAAACCGGTCAAACCGGCGAAGCTGCGCGCACTGCTGGAAAGGTATTTACAGAAAAAGAACAGATAATTTTTCTCGCCAGGGCGCGGAATATGATTTCACCACAGAGGCACAGAGGACACAGAGAAAACCTTTATTATTTTTAAAAAACATGTTCACCACAGGGGCACAGGGACACGGAGAAAACCTTTATTATTTTAAAAACTTTTCACCACAGGGGCACAGGGACACGGAGAAAACCTTTATTATTTTAAAAACATGTTCACTACAGAGACACAGGGACACGGAGAAAATCTTTATTATTTTAAAAACATGTTCACTACAGAGACACAGAGACACGGAGAAAGCTACTTATAGTTAAAAGGGCTTACACGCATCAGAGGCACTGACGTCGCGGCGGTTTTTTAAGCTGGCGCATCTATTCAGGATATTGGTTTTAACCACATAAAGGATTACTCTG
>JASFVM010000145.1:0-6836 GCA_050049835.1 Gammaproteobacteria bacterium | reverse complement strand
AGGAAGTATCTGCATTTGCTGATTTCAATAATCGCGAATTACGTGATACCGGCAACCCCCACTTGTTCGTGTTTTGCCGCGTCAATCCACAGCATGTATCTGACCGTGTTCTGGTTGTGGGTAATTTCGATGCCCGCCCACAGCACCTGGAGCTTGATAGCCTTAAAGATACTGCGTTCATGCATCACAGCCAGATAGTTGACCTTTATAGTGGCGAGAGCCCGGCGATGTTCAAGAATGCCATTGTTATTCCACCATATCGCTTTTACTGGTTACATGCGTGTTAGTATCGGCAAGTAAAGGTATTATTGATAAGTTCAAAATCGCAATTCGACGCTACGGCCAGTTAATTTCTGCTAATGAGCCATAATATTGCACAGATGGGTCATATTGGTGCAGAGAGGCTGAGTTGTTAACCCCGGGATGAGCCCTTTTCCCCAAATTAGTGCATAAAGAATAAGTACTTGAAAGATGTTCTTCCGTCCGGTTGAGTTGGAACACTTCTTGCAACTATCTGATTCTGATACCTTAAGTATCCAATGGCAGGTGTAATTAATGGCGATTCGCGTTGCAATAAACCACAAAACAGAATATCGATATGACAGGCTGGTTAGTCTGTCACCCCATACGGTGCGTTTGCGTCCCGCAGTACATACCCGGACTCCTATACAAAGCTACTCACTGAATGTATTCCCGGAAAATCACTTTTTAAACTGGCAGCAGGATCCTTTCGGCAACTATCTGGCGCGTCTTGTATTCCCGGATAAGACAATGAAATTTTCTGTCGAGGTGGATTTGGTTGCTGAAATGGTTGTCATCAATCCGTTCGATTTTTTTCTCGATGAAGACGCCAATCATTATCCGTTCAAATACGATGAACAGCTTGCCGGCGAATTAACACCTTACAGGATCATCAAGGAAAGCGGCCCCTTGCTGAAGCAGTGGGTCGCAGGTATCGATTGCTCGCGTATGCAGACCAATGATTTTCTGGTTGCGCTCAATCAGTTGTTACAGAAACATATTGACTACAACATTCGTATGGAACCCGGTATACAGACCTGCGAACAGACGCTGACATTACGTCGAGGCTCTTGCAGGGATACCGCATGGCTACTCGTACAGATCCTGCGTCATCTTGGTCTGGCATCTCGTTTTGTTTCAGGTTACCTGATTCAGCTCAGATCTGATGAAAAGTCTCTCGATGGGCCATCAGGACCCGAGCAGGATTTCACTGACCTTCATGCGTGGGCTGAAGTTTATCTTCCCGGTGCCGGCTGGGTTGGTCTTGATCCTACCTCCGGGTTGTTTGCTGGAGAAGGTCATATACCGCTGGCATGCTCACCGCATCCCGTAAGTGCGGCTCCAATTACAGGCGCAACCAGTGAGGCTGAAGTTGAATTTTATTTTCATAACAGAGTAGAACGCATCCATGAAGACCCGAGGGTCACTCTTCCGTACAGTGAAGAACAATGGTCAGAGATAATGAATGCTGGCAAGAATGTAGATCATTTGCTTACTCAAAATGATGTCCGGCTTACCATGGGGGGGGAACCTACGTTCGTTTCAATAGATGATATGGACAGTGCTGAATGGAATACGGCCGCACTGGGGGAACACAAACGTGAACTGGCAGGCCGGTTGTTAAAACGCCTGCAACAGCGTTTTACTTCTGGAGCAGCTTTGCACTATGGACAGGGCAAATGGTATCCGGGTGAGGTTCTGCCACGGTGGTCGCTCGGATGTTTCTGGAGAACGGATGGCGTGCCGGTATGGCACGATCCGAAATTGACAGCCAGAGAAGATAATGAGGACAAATATGATACGGCTGATGCAAAACGCTTCATGCAAGTGCTTAGCCGATATCTAGGGATCGATGACGCCGTTATTCAACCTGCTTATGAAGATATCTATTACTATCTCTGGAAGGAAGGGACATTACCGGCCAATGTCGATGTATTCGACAGCAAGCTGGAGGAAGTCAATGAACGACAACGCTTACGTCGTCTGTTCGAAAAAGGTATCAACAAGGTAGCAGGATACGTGTTACCACTGAAATGGCATCAGAGCCTGCAACAGGAAGGCTGGCAATCCGGAAAATGGTCCTTCAGGCGGGGGCACATGTTTCTGTTGCCCGGTGATTCACCGATGGGGTATCGACTACCGCTTGACTCTCTGCCATGGGTAGAGAAGAAAAAGCGAGAGAGCGATCCGGAAAGATGTACTTTTGAACCGCGGCCGCCGCTGGGTGATATTTATGGCGAAGTGGCCAGACGTTATGCTGAATTCAAGGCATCACCGGCCAACCACCATGGATACAAGGAACAGCACTCTGAAGATGAGAGTAATGGTGCTGAATCCAGGATCATCCATACGGCATTATGTATAGAACCCCGGAATGGCCATCTTTATGTTTTTCTGCCGCCATTGACGCATCTGGAACATTACCTTGACCTCGTGCATTCTATCGAGGCGACGGCAGCAGAGTTGGGCATGCCCGTGTTCATGGAAGGTTATGAACCGCCGCATGATCATCGTCTCAAAAGGTTTGCAGTAACGCCCGATCCCGGCGTGATCGAGGTTAATATTCATCCTGCCCGCAGCTGGGATGAACTGGTCATCAATACACAGGCCGTTTATGAGGAAGCGCGGCTAACACGACTTGCAACCGAGAAATTCATGCTTGATGGTCGTCATACAGGCACCGGTGGCGGAAATCATGTAACAATTGGTGGTGCGACACCGTCTGACAGTCCGATACTGCGGCGTCCGCACCTGCTACAAAGCCTGGTAACCTACTGGCAGCACCATCCAGGATTGTCCTATTTGTTTTCAGGCCTGTTTATTGGTCCAACTAGCCAGGCACCCAGGGTGGATGAAGCTCGCGATGACAGTCTTTATGAACTTGAAATTGCCTTCCAGCAAATACCCGAAGGTGAGACCCCTGCGCCATGGATAATAGACCGTCTGTTAAGAAACCTGTTAATTGATGTCAGTGGTAACACACATCGCTCAGAGTTTTGTATTGATAAACTCTATTCGCCTGAAAGTGTCAGTGGCCGACTCGGGCTGGTCGAATTTCGCGCGTTTGAAATGCCGCCCCATGCGCGTATGAGTATGGTCCAGATGTTATTGTTACGTTCCCTGATTGCACGATTCTGGGAACAGCCATACAGGAAAAAACCTGTGCATTGGGGCACTGAATTACATGATCGTTTCATGCTGCCACATTATGTCTGGCAGGATATGCGTGATGTCATCTGCGATCTCCAGGCTTCCGGATTTCCGTTGAAGCTTGAATGGTTTGCTCCGTTCCAGGAATTTCGTTTTCCACATATCGGCAGTATAACGAAACAGGATATCGAACTCGAAATACGCACTGCTATCGAGCCCTGGCACGTACTGGGTGAAGAAGTTACAGCCCAGGGCACATCACGATTTGTTGATTCAGCGGTTGAGCGTGTTCAGGTAAGAGTCAATGGCGTGACTGACGGTCGCCATGTTGTCGTATGTAATGGCAGGCGAGTTCCACTGCGTCCAACCGGTCGCCGTGGTGAATATGTTGCCGGTGTCCGTTTCAAGGCATGGCAGCCACCGTCAGGGCTGCATCCTACAATTGGCGTGCATACACCACTGGTTTTCGATATTCTGGATACCTGGAATCGTCGTTCTATAGGCGGCTGTACCTATTATTCAGGTCATCCTGGCGGACGACACTACGAGACATTTCCCGTCAATGCGAATGAGGCGGAATCGCGGCGTATTGCACGTTTCAGGGATATTGGTCATACGCAGGGTCATTTTGAAGTGCCTGTGGAAGAGAGCAGTCGCGACTATCCCTATACGCTCGATTTGAGAAAATCCTCATTATGTTGAGTTTGCTTTACTGCGGCTTTGCGTCGAAAGTACAATGATATCTCCTCATAACAAAGAAGCGGTGTTGTGACACAGACCAGTACAGACACTGTTACACCGGAAAAGACCCGATTGTGTCAGGGATACAATGCTATTGTGAGTCATGATGAAATGTGCTCCGCTGATGGAGACATTCGGTCTCACTGGCATTATCTGATGCGTGCCCTGAATGATATGGGTACCGCAGAATTACAGAATCGACGCGAAGAAGCATGGCGGCTGATACGCGAGAATGACGTCACCTATAATATCTATGGTGATCCTGGTGGTATGGGAAGGCCGTGGAAGCTGGACCTGGTGCCACTGCTGATCGAAAGTGAAGAATGGCGCACTATCGAGGCAGGGCTGATGCAACGCGCTGAATTGCTCAACCTGCTTCTGCTCGATTTTTACGGACCGCGAAATCTGGTAAGAAAGCGTCTGATACCACCGGAACTTGTTTACGCGCATCCCGGGTTTCTCTACCCCTGTGCAAATATCCCGATGCCGGGACCACGGGCGCTGACTTTTTATGCGGCTGATCTCGCCAGAGATTCAGCTGGACAGATCAATGTGCTGAGTGATCGCGCGCAGGCACCATCAGGAACCGGCTATGCGCTGGAAAACCGGCTTGTGATATCGCGCGTTTTGCCCAGCCTGTTTCGTGACTCGCATACCCACAGACTGGCTAACTTCTTTCGTAATGTGCGTCATGCACTTAACAGGCTGTCCCCACAGGAAGGTGAGGAGCCCAACATCGTATTGATGAGCCCCGGACCAGCGAACGAGGCCTATTTTGAACATGCTTATCTGGCGAATTATCTTGGTTATACCCTTGTCGAGGGTGGTGATCTTACGGTCCGTGACAACAGGGTCTGGCTGACTACTCTGGAAGGGCTGCGACCGGTCGATGTGATACTGCGACGCATGGATGATTCTTATTGTGATCCGGTTGAATTACGTGATGATTCCTATCTCGGTGTTCCCGGCCTTACCAGTATGGTACGAAGCGGAAAAGTCAGCATTGCCAATCCGCTGGGAAGCGGGGTACTGGAAAATCCCGCTTTACTGTCATTTTTGCCTGAATTATCAAAATACCTTTTAGGTGAAGAGCTGCGCATCCCTTCGGTACCCAGCTGGTGGTGTGGCGATCATGCACAGTGTGAATATGCTCTGGCTAATTTGCACAATATGGTAATCAAGCCTGTACATCCCGATATCGGCTTTCGATTTATCTTCGGTGCAGAATCAAGCACAGAGCAATTGAATGAATTGCGTCAAAGAATAAAGGCAAGACCTCATTTGTATGTCGCCCAGGAAGCGATGTCGATGTCCACGGTACCCGTACTGGTAAAGGATAGTCTCAAACCTCGACATACCGTATTAAGGAGTTTTCTGGTATCCGATGAACATGACTATATGGTGATGCCCGGTGGTTTAACACGGGTTTCATCCGAAGAAAACAAGCTCGTCGTATCTAACCAGGCCGGCGGTATCAGCAAGGACACCTGGGTGCTTGCCACAGAACCGGAGAAATATGTAAGTCTGTTGTCCGAAAGAAGGCAGGCGCGCCTGGCGCCAGACAAGGGCGGTGAAGTGCCAGGGCGTGTTGCGGATAACATGTTCTGGGTAGGCAGATATGCGGAAAGAGCCGAGTTCATCAGCCGGTTATTACGACTTACCTTACAATTCCTTGAGACAGGCGAGAGCCAGGAATCCTGCGCCTTCAAAAACCTACTGATATCTGTAACAAAACAGACGTCAACATATCCGGGATTTACCATAGATACAGCATTTGACAGTTTTGGCAAGCTGGAAACTGAGCTGCATAAAGTTATCTCGGACAGTATGAGGAATGGCAGTCTTGCGCAGACGTTGAATGCATTGCTGCGCTCATCACGGTCAGTGCGTGATCGCCTTTCGTCAGATACCTGGCGTGTCATTAACATTATAGATGAGGAACTCCTTTCTCTGCGGAGTTTAAAGCCGGACCGCCTGGTTGATGCGCTTGATGAACTGGACAACCTGGTTACAGCGTTGACCGCCTTTACCGGACTGACACTGGAAAATATGACACGCGGGCGCAGCTGGCGGTTCCTCGATGTGGGACGGCGTCTTGAGAGGGCGATACAGACTACACGCTTGTTGCAATCGACCCTGGTTGGGAAAACCAGTGAAGATGACCAGGCTCTTCTATCAGACTCCATACTGACCATTGTGGACAGCCTGATGACGTACCGTCGGCGCTACCGTTATGGTATCAAGATACCGGAGTTGCTGGAACTGGTGATTTACGATGAAAACAACCCACGTTCGCTGGCCTTCCAGCTGGCGACACTCGAAGAGCATGTCACCAGGCTGCCACAACAGAAAGGCACGGGGAATCGATCCGAACTCGAACGCCTTGCGCTCGAAACGGCAACCCTGGTCAGGCTGGCAGATGTCAACCGCCTGGCGCATGCAAATGAAGAATCAGCTAGACGGGAGACGCTTGAAACTTTCCTTAACGTACTCAACAGCAGGCTGCCGACACTATCTGATGTTTTGACAGCAACCTATTTCCGGGTATCAGAAACGCCGCACCAGCTGGTTCAGCTGCGTACGAGGGCAGAAGGATGAAGTACCGGGTAACACACATTACTAAGTATCATTATGGTGCTCATGTAACGCTATGCCACAACGTATCACATCTGTTGCCACGAACAACACTGCAGCAGACATGTCATCTCAGTGAGCTTCAGGTCACACCATTACCAGTCAGTGTACATGAGTGGACAGATTTATTTGGCAACCGTCAGACCAGTTTCAGTATCCAGAAGCCACATACAGAACTGGTTGTTTCTGCAATAAGTGAAGTTGATGTTGTTGCGGCCGGGTCATTGCTGGATAATGCTTTTCCGGTTACCTGGGAAGAGGCGGCACTTTATCTTAGAACGGCCGAGGAT
>JASFVM010000144.1:0-6842 GCA_050049835.1 Gammaproteobacteria bacterium | reverse complement strand
TCCTGGCCGGTGACAGGCAAACCGGTATCACGATCATGCAGATGGACAAGGGGCTTGATACCGGCGACATGCTGGCCAGGGCGGTTTGCGCGATTGAAGATGACGATACCGGTTCCTCGCTGCATGATCGTCTGATGAATCTCGGTGCCGACACCTTGCTGGCCTGTTTGCCCAAGCTGCAAAGTGGCGAACTGGTAGCCGAGCCCCAGGATGATGGCCTTGCTACCTATGCCGGCAAGCTGAGTAAACAGGAAGCCGAAATCGACTGGACTCTTGACGCGGCTCAGCTCGAGCGTTGCGTGCGTGCCTATAATGCCTGGCCAGTGGCCTACACAAAATGGCACAGAAAAGGCAAGACAGAAAACCTGCGTATCTGGCAGGCGAAGGCCATCGATGTTGCCGATGCCGATGCCGGTGATCCTGGCCTGGTCCTGCAGTGTTCAAGTCAGGGCATTGATGTTGCGACAGGCAAAGGCGTGTTGAGGCTGCTGCAGGTGCAGCCGGCGGGTGGCCGCGTAATGCCGGTGTCCGATTTTGTCAATGCGCACCATCTGGATGGCGTTACGCTGGGGTGAGCAGATCTTCGCAAAAGACGTCGCGTCATAAAGCTGCCGGGCGCAAGCTGAACAGTGCACGTATCGCGGCCGTCACCGTGCTCGATGCGGTGCTTGTCAGGGGGCGTTCACTGGCTACGACCAGGGCGCTGCTTGCGGACGGTCTGGAAGACCGGCGTGAACGTTCGCTGGCAATGGAGCTGGTAAACGGTGTGTTGCGTTGGCGTTTCAGGCTAGAGGCCATCCTCGCGCAATTGTTGAACAAGCCGTTACGCAAAAAGGACCAGGACGTCCAGCTCGTGTTGCTGATTGCGCTCTATGAGCTCGTCGAGCTGAGTACACCAGACTATGCGGTTGTTAACGAGGCAGTTGCCCAGACCCGCCATCTGCGCAAGCAGTGGGCATCGGCTGTGGTTAATGGTGTCTTGCGCGGTTTTATCCGGGACCGCCACAACTTGCTGGCGCGTGTTGACGAACACGAAGTTGCACGTTTTTCGCATCCACAATGGTTTATCGAGCTGTTGCGACAGGACTGGCCGCAGCAGGCTGATCAAATACTCGAGGCGAATAACCAGCGCCCGCCGATGTGGCTTCGTGTTAACCGGGCCCGGATTTCCGCTGATGACTATCTGGAATTACTGCGGGCGCAGCAATTGAGTGCGACCCGGCACCCGGTTGTGGAGACAGCATTAATGCTGGACAAGCCGGTGGATGTCGGTGTGCTGCCAGGCTTTAGTGATGGCCTGGTATCCGTTCAGGATGTGGCAGCGCAGCTGGCTGCCAGGTTGCTGGCTGCCGAAGACGGCGAGCATGTACTGGATTTATGCGCGGCACCGGGTGGCAAGACGTGCCATGTGCTGGAGCATTCAACCGGGATCCAGATGACCGCTGTCGAGATCGAGCCCCTGCGGATGCAAAGCTTGCAACAGAACCTTGACCGCCTGGGTTTGCAGGCGAGGCTGGTGGTTGGCGATGCCACAGAACCACAAAGCTGGTGGCACGGTGAACTATTTGATCGGATTCTGCTTGATGCGCCCTGTTCGGCCAGTGGCGTCATCCGCCGCCATCCCGATATCAAAAGCCTGCGCCAGCCCGGCGACCTGGCAGCGCTGACAGACATTCAGCAAAATATTCTGCAGCAGGCCTGGGGTATGCTGAAGCCGGGCGGCGTGTTGCTCTACGTTACCTGTTCGGTACTGAAGCAGGAAAATCAGCAGCAGATTGAACGCCTGCTGTCTGCGGTCGATGCGGAAGAAATCGCGCTGGAAGAAAGCTGGGGTATCGAATGTCGCCATGGCAGACAGCTGTTTCCCGGAGACCTCGGTGGTGATGGTTTTTATTATGCCAGGCTGAAAAAGCGGCTATGCTCTCTCAATAAGGGATAAACCCTGCCCGTGATACTGCAATTAGAGCCTGAAAGGCGTAAACTGCGCGCCATCGGATGCGTAACTTCAATACACTGGAACAATGAAAATCCTGATTCTGGGCGCGGGACAAGTCGGCTCTACTGTTGCAGCTAATCTCGCATCCGAGGCTAATGATATTACGCTGGTGGATAACAATGCCGATCTGCTCAATGACTTGCGCAGTCGACTTGATATCCAGACAGTAGCAGGCCATGCTTCCTTTCCTGAAGTGCTGAGGCGTGCCGGCATCATCGATACCGACATGCTGATTGCTGTGACCAACAGCGATGAAACCAACATGCTTGCCTGCCAGTTTGCACATACACTGTTCCATACACCAACCAAGATCGCCCGCATTCGCTCTCGTGAATACCTTGAACATGAGCACATGTTCTGCCACGAGGCGGTACCGGTTGATGTCATCATCAGTCCCGAAGAGATTGTTTCCAGTTATGTGCAACGCCTGATTGAACATCCCGGCGCGTTACAGGTACTGGATTTTGCCAATGGCCGGGCGCAACTGGTTGGCGTCAGGGCCTATTATGGTGGACCGCTGGTCGGCCACGAAATACGAACCCTGCGCGACCATATGCCGGGCGTCGATGCACGGGTGGCCGCTATCTACAGACGCGGCAAGGGGATCGCGGCCGAGGGTAGTCGCGTTATCGAACCTGATGACGAGGTGTTTTTCATCGCAGCAAAAAAAGATATCCGTGCGGTGATGAGCGAACTGCGCAAGCTGGACAAGCCTTTCAAGCGCATCATGATTGCGGGCGGCGGCAATATCGGCAAGCGTCTGGCCGAAGCGCTGGAAAACGATTACCAGGTAAAAATACTCGAGCGAGATCCGCAACGGGCCGAGTTGCTGTCGCAGGAGTTGAACAAGTCGATTGTTTTACTGGGGGATTCGGCAGACGAGGATCTGCTGCTTGAGGAAAATATCGACCAGATGGACGTCTTCTGTGCGGTGACCAATGATGATGAAGCCAACATACTGTCGTCCATGCTGGCAAAGCAGCTGGGTGCAGGCAAGGTGATGTCGCTGGTCAACCGTTATGCCTATGTCGATCTGATTGAAAAGCAGGCCACGATCGATGTCGCCATATCACCTCAGCAGGTAACTATCGGCGCGCTTCTTACCCATGTTCGCCGGGGTGACGTTGTTGCCGTGCATTCGCTGCGTCGCGGTGCTGCAGAGGCGATCGAGGCCGTCGCCCATGGCGATGCCAAAACCTCCCGTGTAGTGGGACGGTGTATCGAGCAGATCAGCCTGCCCGAAGGCGCAACGATTGGCGCCGTTGTTCGTGGTGAGCAGGTCATGATGGCGCACCACGACACCCTGATTGAAACCGACGACCATTTAATTATCTTTATGCAGGACAGACGCAAGACGCCTCAAGTTGAAAAGTTGTTCCAGGTAAGCGTTACCTTCATGTAACCAGAGATATGCATCCGGCAATTATCCTGCGACTTATCGGGCAACTGCTGATGCTGTTCAGCATAACGCTGCTGCCGCCCGTGGTGATCGATATCTTCTATGGTGAAGATGCCGGCCAGGCTTTTTTCTACAGCTATTTGACTCTGCTGACGATCGGTTTCGTGCTCTGGCTTCCGGTGCGCGGTAAAAGAGCAGAGTTACGTCTGCGCGATGGCTTTGTTGTCGTGGTGATGTTCTGGACCGTACTGGGTATCGCTGGTTCGCTGCCCTTCCTATTCTATGAGCCGTTAACCGTCACAGTCTCGGATGCTGTTTTTGAGTCGGTCTCCGGCCTGACGACCACGGGTGCGACGGTGTTTATCGGTATCGATGAGCTGCCGCACAGTATCAGGTTTTACCGACAGGAGCTGCAATGGCTGGGCGGCATGGGTATCATCGTGCTGGCCGTCGCTGTAATGCCAATGCTGGGCATTGGTGGTATGCAGCTTTATCGGGCAGAGGCCCCGGGGCCGGTCAAGGACAGCAAGCTGACACCACGCATTGCAGAAACGGCCAAGGCGCTCTGGTATATCTATCTCGGACTGACGATTGCCTGTGCGCTTTCCTACTGGTTTGCCGGCATGAATCTGTTTGATGCGATTTGCCATAGCTTTTCCACAGTAGCGATAGGTGGCTTTTCGACTCACGATAGCAGTATCGGCTATTTCAACAGTGCGGCGATCGAGATGGTGGCGATCGTATTCATGTTTCTCGGCGGGATAAATTTTGCGTTGCATTTTACCGGCATGCGCGCGTTCAACATCATGCATTATCTAAGAGATGCCGAGTTGAGAATGTATGCAGGTGTGTTGCTGGTGGTCTCTATATCAAGCATTACCTACCTGTATTTTCATCATGATGTACCGGAACCGATAGCTGCTATTCGCCAGGGCCTGTTTCATGCGGTATCGATTGGCACTACAGCAGGGTTTACTACCACTGATTTCTCGGCATGGCCAACATTTGTGCCGGTGATGTTGCTGTTTGCCAGTTTTGTCGGTGGTTGTGCCGGTTCAACCGGCGGTGGTATGAAGGCGATCCGCGTTCTGCTGCTGATCAAGCAGGGTCAGCGCGAGATGATGCGGCTGATTCATCCCAGCGCCCAGGTCGTAGTTAAACTCGGCAGGCAGCCGGTGAACAATGCGGTCATCGATGCGGTATGGGGGTTCTTCGCAGCCTACGTGGCCTGTTTCGTTATCATGATGCTGCTGCTGATGGTGGATGGATATGACCAGATAACCGCATTTTCAGCAGTGGCGGCAACAATCAACAACCTGGGCCCGGGCCTGGGCGAGGTCAGTGCCAATTATGCCGGCATTGATAACTTCTCCAAGTGGTTGCTGTGTTTTTCAATGCTGCTTGGTCGCCTCGAGATCTTCACCTTGCTGGTTATGTTTATGCCCGCTTTCTGGCGTAAATAACAGCTGTAAAACGGTCAGGCGAAACGCACTGAAATGAGTGTCAAGGAATCCAATTTACACCTGTATCGCTTTCGCGCCGAGTTGCTGCACCCAAAATGCTGGCCAACCTGGATTGCTCTGGGTGTCTATTTCCTTGTCACACTGTTATTGCCCATGTCTGTCATTGATTTTGCAGGCTGCCGGCTCGGTGAATACGCGGCCAGGAAAAACAGGAAGCGCTTCAATATAGCCAGAGTCAACCTGTCATTGTGCTTTCCTGAGAAAAGTGGACAGGCCATCAACAAAATGGTGCTCGATCATTTTCGCGCACAGTTGCGTAGTGCCATGCACCTGTTCATTGTCTGGTGGCGACCGCAGTTTATGGTCAGAAGAAGAATCATGCGCGAAGGTTTTGAACAGATCGATCACTATCAGAATCAGGGTAAGCAGGTTATCGTCCTGCTTTGCCACAGTGTGGGGCTGGATTTTGCGGTGGCATCGGTTTCCATGGACCATAACACCAACGGCCCTTACAAGCCCATGCGCAATAAAGTCATTGATTTTATGTTTACACATGGACGGACACGCTTTGGCGCAAGGTTTGGCGGCAAGTTGTTTACCCGGGAAGATGGCCTGCGTCCGTTAATCAGGGAAACCCGTGCCGGCAAGGTACTGGTTTACCTCGCTGACGAGGATCTGGGCCTGACAAGTTCTGTATTTGTCCCGTTCTTTGGCGTGCCCAAGGCAACCATACCGGTTCTTGGTCGATTGACCAAAGCCTGTAATGCAGTGGTGTTACCCTGCGTCAGCTGTTATGACCCGGATACAAGAAAGTACCGGATTAAGATGCTGCCGGCTTTACAGGACTTCCCGCGGGGCGATGATGTGGTCGATGCGGCAACCATGAACAGGGCGATTGAGAAAACCGTACTCGAATGTCCCGACCAGTACCTCTGGACATTCAGGTACTTTCAGACGCGGCCGGAAGGTGAGGCCCCGGTTTATGACAGCTGATCTCCCGCGATGACAAATCAACGGAGAATGCATGGCGGCCTTGTCTGCCAGGTGTCATTGCGAGATTATCTGCTGCCAATAAAAAACCCCCGGGTGACCGGGGGTTTGTAATCATCCTTGCTAGGTGATTGAGCCTCGCGCTAAAGCAGTTCCGTCACAGCCTGTTTTTCCATCCGGGAGCAAACCATCCATGACCTCCTTTTCCCGTTTCCGTGAGATACTGCCTGATATATCCTTATGTCCCTGTGCGGCTCGTTCCATGTGTCCTGTGAGAGATTATGGATGTTGTGCCTGAATCTATCTATCAGCGGGACTGGACATTGCATGTAGGAATTGTCCTACAATTTTTAAATTAAGCTATATCTATCAGCGAGTTAGGATTATGATCGCTTTGCTGCAACGTGTCACTTCGGCCTCGGTGACTGTCAATGGTGAATGTGTCTCTGAAATAGGACAGGGTTTGCTGGCGCTGGTCGGGATCGAAAAACATGATGATACAGCGCGGGCAAACAGGCTGGTTGAACGCATACTGGGTTATCGGGTTTTCTCTGACGATGCCGGCAAAATGAACCTGAATGTCCGTCAGGTCGACGGCGGTGTTTTACTGGTCCCGCAGTTTACCCTGGCCGCGGACACGCGCAAGGGAACTCGGCCCGGTTTCTCCAGTGCAGCCGACCCTGCAACAGGCAGTACGCTGTTTAATGCAGTTGTTGATATAATGGCGCATGAGTACAACAATGTGCAAACAGGAAGATTTGGCGCAGACATGTCTGTCGCACTGGTCAATGATGGTCCGGTGACTTTTTGGCTTGAAGCCTGATGACGATAAACTGTTCAACTAATCAATCCTTGATCAACACCTGATATTTACACTGTACTGCTATTATCATAATCAACAGCACCCGTAATTATTATTTTGTCCATCGGAGATAAACAATGAGCCAGCGCATGGCGGAGGTTGAGCGCAATACCAACGAAACCCGGATCCAGG